>QHVI01000105.1 GCA_003223515.1 Candidatus Angelobacter sp. Gp1-AA117 | reverse complement strand
CGCATCCATCATCGCGGTATATGAGTTGGCCGTATTGCCGGACTTGAGATTCACGATAATCACGTCATTAGCCGCAATAGAGCTGTTGGTCACGGTGAACGCCACTGACGTGGTTGCGCCCAGGCTGGCATTATTCATCGTGACTGCCCCGGTCATGCCATTGCAGGTAACTCCCGTTGACTTGGATGTGGCCTGCGCGACCGAACAGCCTGCGCCGGTCGCATAGCCTACGCCAACAGCCGGGCCGTTGGAGATTGCGCCGCCGGTCCAGCCAGAGATACTGATGGCTGACTGTTTTACGAAATTTGTGCCGTTGGAAACGTAGAATGTATACACGCCATTCGATTTGTCCACCAGCACCGAACCCGCAGCCGTGCCCGTAGCATTGGCTCCGGTAATGGTCGCGGCCACGCATCCACGGTCATAGAACGCCTGTCCTATTTCGTAATCTGCCACTGAACCGCCAAACAACAGGATTGCTTCTTTCAATCCGCAAGTGCCTGATTGCAGCCGGTATTGCCCCGTATGCGCGTTGGAGGTTGAGAGCGCCGCGCCGCAGATAGGTGCGCTGTTGGTGACTGTAGAGAGCGCGACAGTCTCGGTGTTGGCCGGTGTTGTGAGATCATTTACTTTGACCACCGCAGACGAAGAAAACGGTACCACGGAACCAAACCCCGGAATGGCCTCCGCGCAGCCGTTGGAAAAGCTGTTCCATGAGGCGAAGCTGGTTGCCCCCTGCGATAGGACGTTATAGTCAAAAGCTGATATCTGGATCACGCCATTGATCTTCGCCGGCAATTGTCCCCCATAAGACGAGAAATCGATTTGCTGCACTTGGCCGAAAGCCGAGGTGCACAGCAGAACGGCAAAAAGAGTTGCAAAGAATTTGAAAGAGTGTGTCACAGTATCTTTTTCCTCCGGAAAAGTTTGCTGGATCTTAAAAGTCCTGAAATGCAGTATTGGTGGGAGAGGTTCTTTCGATTCGTGTGGCTTAAGAGACGCCCGCTTGTTTCCGCGAATCCGTGAGCAAATGCCCAATGGAAGACAGACTGGCGCCGAATACCAGTAGAAATGGATGATGTACTGCAAATCCGGCAATCGCACTCTGCACTCCAGGATTCAATGCCAGAGTTGCCAATACGCCATTGATTGCAATAAGTACTTTTGCAGCTCTATTCATGTTCAGAGTCCTCTTTCATCAGGTTTTTCGATAATTAGTAATCCGTGCGCCGATGAAGAACCGGCGACGCTGATTCGATAAGGGAGAGTTTTTCTGGATCTGCCAGATGCCGGCTGCCTATTTCCGGTGAAATCTCAGCTCCTCATCGCGAAATCGGTCCAGCTTGTTTTCAATGCGGTCTACCGTCTTTTTCACTTCGTCCAGATCTCTGCGGTTGGCCGACTCCTTTTCCAGGACTTCCAACCGCCTTCCCTGGTCTTTTTGTACATCTTCCACATGGGTGTTCTTTGCCGCATAGCTGCTTGCCAGCGAGAATGCAGCCATTAAAACAGCCATCAATACTCCAAGATGCTTAGGTAAGTTTTCTCTTATGCTGGAAAGAAAAGACTGATCGGTATGCGCCATGAGAAATTTATCCATTTGTAAAGTTCGCTAAGGTGCTGATTGCCAGTTACTGTCTGCTCACCTGTCCCACTTGTCATACTCATCCAGGCTGGGCTTGCGGCCGCTATTGCCAATATCTTCACGCCACTCCTGCTCATTGGAATCCTCTTCCCAATAAGTTTCTGGCGTTATTGATTTTTCCGTCCCGGCTCCACTATGCCTTTTCTTCAATTGCTTCAGAGGTGTACTGCCAGGACGATTTTGTTGTTTTGAAGAGAGTTCTTTCATGAGCCGAATACTTGCGGAAAGTCCAGGATTGAAGACGATCAGGCCAATGGCTAAAGGCCGGGAGCTAACAGCTATCTCACTAACTGCAACGTCGTATAACCGATTCTTTCTCCCATCACTTGCTGGGTTACGACCTCCCAGGTTCGCTTTTGCGTAGCGGTGATCCGGGCGTAAGTCTTGCCCAATCCCACATAGCGCAGGTCGCCAACTCTCAACATCTCTTCGGCTTCCATCTTGCTGATATGGCCGTGGCACTGGCAGTTGGGCTTGTGGTTGGAATTTCGAAGCGCCCGGATTTCCCGGGGCAGCAGCAAACAGACTTTTCTTGACATGTGTATAGATAATGAGCGTCAGCGGGAGTGCATACTGACTAATGAAAGGCCACGCAAGTTATGGTCCGCGCGGATGACCCGGATTGTAAACTTCTCGTTGAGTAATCTCTTAAGTAGAGGCTTGCTCGGCTATGAAGCTGAAGAGACTGTCAGGCAGCTCTACAGCACCTGCAATTTACCCACTTGCCAAATTACCCATTTACCCACTCGGTTGGTTATTGACTGCTCTTTCCCGGCCGTACACGGCGCTATATATCTCCAGCAACTGTTTATAGTTGTGAAGCAGTTGCGCATGTTCCCTGAGGATCGACTGGAAGTCATGGCACAGATCGTCTATGGCCTTGCCATAACCAACTTGTCTCTTGCTGCCGGCGTAGGAACGCTGCTCCAGAAAGATCAGCGTATCATCGCTCACCTGCAGTTTGATCTCCTTGGCATTCTTCATGGATCCCCAGCGGCGATATTTCTTCTCGATCATTCTGTTTCCCCGCTTATTTCACCGGCGCATCAAAGGTGTCCTGGGTGCGTGTGCCCCATTCCACAAGCTGCTGCATGGACCAGTCCTTCAAATCGACTACATGCCTGTCAAACACATGGCACAGCACGAGCAATGCAGATGGGTGAACCACGCTGCACCTGCAGGGGGCCTCAACCCTCTGTTTGAGCCATGGCCAGGTGCGCACCAGCGGCAGAAAGCCACACGGCAGCCCGGAGATGCTGCATAAACTGGACACGATATCTTCTTCCGTGCGGCAGTTGGCCAGGGCCTCGCTGAAATGCAACTTTGGCATCGGGCGTCTGGCTTTCTGCCGGTGGGGTTCTCCCGCTCCTCGGGGCGTAAAAAAAATAATCACCTTGCTGTTCTGGGTCGTGCTGGTATTCGTATTCATAGGATCTCCGGGGCGAATTGGCATATTTTTGCCTTTTATTCGCCATAATTCTCGCCGGTTTATATATCTTCGATCAAGCCATAACTTAGAGTGATATATCCACTAGATATAACACGCGGTCATCGCTCCTTCTACCTTTTTCTTTTTGGCGGCCCCGTTCCGGAAAACGGAGCCGAACTGGATATATAAATACTACTAAAGGGTTTCTATGTCAACAGAAAAATGCACCGGATTTGGGGTGCAATTCCCGCATTTTCCGCTTGACAAACAGCAGATACCGATATATTAGTAATAGTTTTATGTGGACGCGCCGGCGTGCGCCGGGAATAGATCAGCGATTCCGTCCTCAAGTATGAAACAGCCACTGGACGATCCCGAACAGGAATTTGAGCTCTCCGCTCGCTGTCCTCGGCGGCCGGCGCGGCTGCCATGGTGTGAAACGCAGGAAGACTATGAAGCGGTCATGGCTGATCTTGCCGCCCAGGAGTCGCGATGGTGTTGAACCCATGCATAGAATGCAATTTCCACAGGTTTTTGCGTTTTTTGTGCGTGCCAGGCATTTTGAGGCAGGCCAGTCGCGAGTTCGCTGGAATTGGTCTGAGGATGCCTGATGCTGTGAGAAGGTAAAAGGACAGGAAGTTGCAAATCTTCAGGCACGGGAATTAAACCTCATGTAAGCTGTAAGTAACCTGGTTTTTGACTGGGGAAGGGAGATCACTTTGGCAGAAGTTCACTTGCAACACGGTGAGCCTTTAGAGAATGCCTTGCGGCGGTTCAAACGTAAGGTGCAAACAGAAGACATCATCAAGGAAGTAAAGCGTCACTCGTACTACCTGAAGCCGGGCGAACGGCGCCGGGCGAAGCAGGCTCTGGCACGGAAACGGGCCAGAAAAAAGAGCCGTGGAGACCGGAATCCCCGTTCGGACCGTGACTAGGGACGACACTGCGGGCGCCCTTTGTTCCTGACCGAGCAGGCGCTCCGAAGCCTCTTGATAACTTACCTGCACATCCAGGGCGCTGGAAGTCAGAAGGTGGGAATTCCATCCCTTGGACGCACGGACGTATATCACGCCCGATTGCGTTTATTATGACGCTTTACCAGATGGGATGATGGGATGTAAAAAATGAGGAAGCAGCAGTTCTTCCTCGCAATCCATCTTCAGCCAAAGCCGGGGGCTTATCCGGCTATTCAGTCCTCTGGGCCGTCCATAAAGGACTTGAGCTTGTGCGAGCGCGTTTTGTGACGCAGCTTGCGCAACGCTTTTGCTTCAATCTGGCGGATGCGTTCACGAGTGACATTGAAATTCCGCCCAACTTCTTCAAGGGTGTGTTCTGAGCCGTCTTCCAGGCCGAATCGCATTCTAATAATGCGTTCTTCTCTTGGACTCAAGGTGCGCAAGACGCGGGCCGTCTGCTCCTTCATATTCACCAGCACCATGGCGTCTGCGGGTGAGACCCCGGCATAGTCCTGAATAAAATCACCCAGGCGGGAGTCCTCGCCGTCTCCGATGGGAGTTTCAAGCGAGACAGGCTGCTGGGCCACCTTCACAATCCTGCGCACCTGTGCCACCGGCATATCCAGGCGCTTTGCAGTCTCTTCCGGACTCGGTTCGCGGCCCAGTTCCTGCACTAACTGGCGGGTGGCTCGAATCCATTTATTGATATTTTCTATCATGTGTACAGGAACACGGATGGTGCGCGCCTGATCGGAAATTGCGCGGGTCACTGCCTGCCGAATCCACCAGGTTGCATAAGTCGAGAATTTGTAACCGCGGTGATAGTCAAACTTATCTACGGCTTTCATCAAGCCTATGTTGCCTTCCTGAATCAGATCCAGAAACTGCAGGCCACGATTGGTGTATTTCTTTGCAATGGAAACAACCAGACGAAGATTGGCCTCGACCAGTTCACGCTTGGCATACTCCGCATCCAGATTGCCCTGGGCAATCTCCCGTTGCGTCCGGATAAACTCCTTCAAGCTGCCACCCGCATCTTGTTCCAGCCGCTTCAGGTCTGCCATAAGATTCCGCTGCTGTTGCCTGTACTCCACTCGAAGCTCCTGGCTGCGGGTATTCTCAATTTTCTTTTTAAGGTGCTGGATCTGGCGATCCAGGGAACGCATGGTGTCAGTAGTCACCATCACCTTTTCCAGCAGGCGCTTGCGCTGCGCATGGGGATATCTGATGCTGCGCATAATGCGGGAGACCAGTACTTTACAGCGGCCGATCTTCCAGCGATAACGGCGATATTGCCTTGCGTCTTTCCTGGAATTGAGGGTTGCGAGTTTTTTTTCGAGCACCTGCGCCAGGCTATTGTGCTCAGCCATTTCATGGATTCGCTTTACGGTGGCTTTGGCGCGGGCGATTATCATCTCGTCGGTGATCTCCTCTTCATCAAAGATCACGATATCTTTGATGGAACGAGCCCCCCGGTCGATATCCGTAGCAATGGCCATGACTTCCCGAATGACGAGGGGGCACCTTGAAATGGCCTTCAACACCTTGAGATGGCCGCGCTCGAAACGTTTTGCTATGTCAATCTCCTCCTGGCGCGATAGAAGGGGAACGCTTCCCATTTGCCGAAGATAAAGTCTTACGGGATCGCTGGTGGGATCCAACTGATCGGGGTTCAGTCTGAAATCCAGAGATTCCCCATTCTCGAATTCAGGATCGAAGTCGCTTTTGCGCTGGGACGGCAGTTCTCCTTCCTGGAGATCAATACCCCGGTACCCTACCGTCGTCAAATCATCGAGAGCGTCGACGGAGGGAGCTTCCTCAGCGTTAAAGCCGCTCTCCTCTTCCCGGGCGAGATGATTGTTATCCCGGTACTTTCCGACGATTGATTCCGGAATAGGATCGAATTTGTTGTCAAAAGCCAGAAGCTGCCCCTTTCATCTATGTCTGTTACTGTAGATTACCGTAGAACACCGTCGAATAAGGACAGTTCCAGTCATGTCGGCACTGGCGTGCCCGGAAAAATTCCACGTCCACTGGTCCAGTCCCGAAAGCAAAGAAATGCTTACAGAAGGGACTTGGGTTTCAGGGAATCAATCTCATCAAGAATCATTTGCAGTCGCGCCTCTAACTGCTTCTTGGTCCGTGGTTTTCGTTCGGTCTTTACAAATTCAGGATAATTGGCAATGGAGCGCCGATAAAAATCCGCAGTTTTGCCGAGCAATTCAGTTTTCCTATCATTTTGAACAGACATTTTTCTTATTCTCCGGAGAGTGCTTTTGATCGGAGGCACTGGAAGTCATTGCAGGTCTGGCAATTCTATCGTCCCATGGTGCTTCCGTTCTTGAATATGGTCCCAAACGAGTTCGTTCTCTACCCATGAAGCCTGTTTCCTGGCCAGTTCCGCATTCCCGAATGCCGTTTCGAAATGGATGGCAAACCGCTGGCCGCACTTGCCGCAGACAACGGTTTCTATCGAAGTTGCCTGTAAAGAAACCTTTCCGCCACCCCGCAAACGCCTGGCTACGCCGTTAGGTTTCACCAGCGTGGCTCTCGACGCTGGCGGACGTTGCCGCCTCGGCCGGCGTCACGAACCCCGGTTCGTGGCGCTTGTGGCCTTGCCTCGTTGACAACCAGCGCGCGTCCGCCCGAATCTCTGCCGTTTAATGCTGCCATGGCCTTTTCAGCTTCTTCATCGTTCGTCATAGAGACAAAACCGAAGCCGCGTGATCGTCCGGTATCGCGATCGGTGACCAAAGTGGCGCTTTCCACGGTGCCGGGTTCGAACAGCGCCCACAGTTCCTGTTCTGTCAGATTGAAAGAGAAATTTCCTACGTAAATCTTCTTCACTTGCGACTCCTTGCTCTATCAGGTGTTCGGATTTGGCTGTTCTCAGCAGAAATAGGCAGGAAAAGCGGGAAAACGTGTCTATCCGACTCGAGGACAAAAGAATTGCCAGATTCCATATTACACCTTAAATTATGCCAGCGAGAAAATAAGCGCTACCGGGGACGCCACGGGAGAGATTGGCTAAAAATCATGGAAGCCAAATCCCTCTGGATGTCCTTCTTCGTCGTAGGTGACGACCAGATCCTTATCCTTAGGCTTTTCCGGTGTAACACTGTCTTCCTGTTGTGAAACTTTGCGTTGCGCCCGGCGCTGTGCTTTTTCCGCCTGTTTCTCCTGGCGGGCACGCTCCTTCTGTCTCTTGGTAAACGTGGTACGAGAGTTTCCGGCCATCAGCACTCCTTGTTCTGAAAATGACGAGGAGACCCGGCCCCGCCTGATTCTATTGTACGTGATATGTGACCCGATCGTGGCTTTCCGGCCATACTGCGGCCTGCAAGCTCTATAGCCCGGAAATTCCTGGCGCTGAATGTAAAGCACTTCCAAAGAGGCTCCCTAGGCTTCCACCATGGAAGCCGGGATCAGCCAGTAAATCCAGTTAGGATTCAATAGCGTAATCAAAACCAGGGCGCAATTTTCACAGGTTTTTGCGTTCTTTCTACGTCTTAAGGTAGTGAGAGCCGGCGGAAGATCGCGCCTTTATGACGGCCTGATGCGGGTAAGTCACTGGAAACAGACAGATTACAGGTTGTGAAAAACCATTGAAACGAAACTGTGTTCATACGCACTAGATAGAGTGGAGGAGAAGGTGAAGTTCATTGATCTTTTATTCGGCTGCACACACAAACGCACCAGCTTTCCAATCAGCAGCAAACCGGGGCAGCGGCGTTCGGCGGCGGCATGCCAGACCGGCACTTATGTCGTCTGCCTGGACTGCGGCAAGGAATTCGCGTATGACTGGCAGCAGATGCGGGTTGTTGCTTCGAGCGAAGAGCACGCGGCGGTAAACACACCCCAACCAGAACCTGAACGGAACTGCGCATAACAGCAGCTAGCAAATAGCAAGACCCTTTTACCGGAGAGGACGCAGGGAGCGCAGAAGGAATGGGTAAATGAGTAACTGAACCGAACCATTAACAACTACCAACAGCAAAACTCTTCTGCATGGCAATTCTGCTGCCGCTTTTCTTTCGCTTTTCCCTTGTATTCGCCTACAACATTATCCATAAACCAAATGCACCGCAAAGGAGCCAAGGGCGCGAAGGAAAGAAATCTTACTGGATCTTCACCACAAACGTAACCGTTCCCGTCTGGCTCGGACCCAGGGTACCGGTAAACGTCCACTGAATGCTTCCCGTTTGTCCCGCGGTGGGTGCTGTGATCGTACAGGCGGACAGGTTGTTGGGCAGCGGGCTTCCGCAAGCGGCGCTCACAAACGTGGTATAGGCCGGAGTGCTGTCATTGATCTTCAGGGTCGAGAGCGGTGAACTGCTGTCATTGATGAAAGTAATGGCATAGGTAAGCGTCGCTCCCGGAAGAGCGGTGGCCTTGTCTACGCTCTTTTCCAGGCGCAGCCCCGCATTGGCCGGAGTTCCAACTGTGCTGAGGTCCCTGACCGTATAGCTGGCGGTAAGCGCCGGATTGGCATTGGTGTAGCTGAAATTCGCCGTAATGATGGAATTGTCGGTGGAGTTAAACGGTGTTCCCGGCGGGATGGTCACTTTCAGAATGATGCAGATGTTGGCGCCTGCCGTGGTGCTGAGCGCTCCGGTAATCACCGGATCGGTCGGGTCCGCGTTGCCGTTGCAGTTGGCGTCCCGGTAAAGCACGCGGCTGAAATTCACATTGGCTGGATTGCTAGTGGACGCAACCGTGAGGGTAAGCTGTCCGTTGGCGCCCGGCGCAAACGTATGGCTATAAATAAGAATCGCGCCCGGAAGCCCCTGCTGCGCCTGGTCGGCCTCGAAGGTGTTGACCGGCACCATGCCGAAATTCACATTGGTGAAGAAGCCTTCCCCGGCCTTGGTAAAAGTGACGGTGTCGGTGTTCCGGTTATACGTTCCGCCGGTATTGCCGACCTGCGCCCCGGTAGAGATGTATCCGCTGGGGTTGGTCTTGATGACCGCGACGGTTGTTGCACCCGGAGTAATGAACAGCGTGTAAGTTCCATCGGCGGCGGTCAAGACAGAGTCAAAAGTAGTTGTGCCGCCATCGGTAGCGCGCACGGAAACACCGGCCAATCCTGCCTCACCGCTATCCAGTACGCCGTTATTACCGGCCACACCGGAGCCAAGATCTTTGAATACTGTTCCACTGATCAGGCTGCCATGGAACAGGCCGAAATTCTGGTTGGTCAGCGCAGCGCTCGTAACAGTCACCTGCAGACTGCCTGCCGTTGGATTTACGAAGGCGAAGCCCGAGGGTGCGCTGGCCGTGGTGGCCGTGGCCGAGTTCGTTACCACAATCGAGTAGCTTCCCGTTGCCACGTTGCTGAAGGTGAAAGTTCCTGCGCCCCCCGGAACAGTAATTGACTGCACTACCACACCGGATTGCACCAGGTTTACAAAAACGCTGGCGCCGCCAGTCCAGTCTTCCGTACTGTCAGCCAGGCCGTTGTGATTCGCGTCAACATAAACTTTGCCGGAAATGCTGCTGGCCACACTTACAGCTACATTGCCGCTGAACTCAGACGTTGCCCCACCCAGCGTGGCTGTGGCCGTAAGCACCGTGCCCGAAGAAACACCTCCAGGAACTGCCATAACAAACTTGAATTTATTCGTTGTGTCTGAACCTTGCGCAATTCCGTTGATGGCCGCCGGGCCATATGTTCCTGTGGTGTTGTCCAGATCAGATCCGGAACCCTCGACTAACGTGGTGAGGTAAGTCTTGCCCTGCCCGAAGCCGGAGGGATCGCCATCTGAGATGAAAAGTTCAATGCTTGATCCCGGCCGCGCAAAACCAGTCAGCGTAAGCTGTCCACCGGAAATAGTGGCCGTCTGGATGACCGGATAATTCAGCAGGCCGTTGCCGCCGCTATCAGAGTCGTTGACATCATTCAAAGTGACAAACGGCGAAGTTCCCAGGGACGCACTATCACTTGCCGACAGCAGATCAATACCGATTTCATGTGTAACAGACCCACCGACCTCGCCGTTGCCGAAGATCGAGTTCTGGCTGATGACCGTGCTCGAAGCTCCTGACGTGACCAGGATGCCGGCGCCCACGTTGGCGGAAATAATGTTCTTGTTGACCGTGTTGCTGCTGCCGAAGATTCGTATACCCGGATCGATCAGGCCGGCCCCGCTGCCTGTCCCGTTTCCCGTGATGGTGTTGTTGGTAAAAGTATTCGAACCTGAACTTTGTGAGGTGTCTACGCCCGGACCAACAGAAGCTGCAAAAAGATTCCCGGTTACAGTGGCGGCAGAGCCAGTCCCGATGTTAAGACCGCCCAGACCTGGGTTATTGATGCCGTTATTTCTGACTTCATTATTCTGAATGGTCCAGCCGGTCGAACTCGACTCCAGAGCGATGCCCTTGCCTTGCGCAAATCCGATGAGGTTATTCTGGATCGTGCCATTCCGGCCACCTGCAGAACGTATGTTGTCTCCGCTGGTGCGCGTGGTGCTGCCGGGATCGGTAAAACTGGTTGCCGTGGTTCCCAGCACGTTTTGCTGAATCGAAGCGCCGGTGATGCCGCTCTCAAGTTCGATGTTGGCACTGCCATTGGTATTGGCGGCAGTTCCAAATCCATAAATCGCCAGGCCTTTAATCGTCGTGTTGTTTGCGGAGATCTGGATACCGAGGCCGATTGTCCCGGTGGCATCATTGATCTGCACTTCCGGCTTGTTCACCGTGGAAAGTGCCAGGCCATCTGTGCCCACCGTGCCTCCGGTTCCAAGAGTCCCGGAGTTGGTGCTGCCGACATTGCTGCTCTGGGTTGTTCCATCAATGGTAGTGCTGGTATCGGTAATGGCCGGTAGCTGCGATGCGACTACAATCTGCGCTACCCCACCGGTGAGTTGATTGGTCAATCCCGCGCGCAGACCGGGTACGGCGTTGCCGTTGGAGATCATAAAGATGCTGGTTTCCACTCCAGCCGTCAATCCCGACTGCGCCAGCCCCGCATTGGTGAGCGTACTGCTGTTGGTGATGAACTGCCGCAACGATCCCTGCCCCGAATCGCGGGTGCTCACAATGGTGTCAAAGTTGAACCCAAAATCAATGCCGGTAACGCTGCTGGAGCCAGGCGAAACGCTGGTGATGGATTGCGGTGTGTTGGTGCCGGTAATGAGCGCTGCCAATGTAGTGCTGCCGTTGCCCGCATCGATCTTCGTGGGATCTTCACCGCCTACGCGGTTCGTGTCCGCAGTACCAACTGCTCCCGTCAGGCCATTGGTGCGGAAAGTCTGCACGCCGATGAGCGTTGAAGTTGCTCCCGGACGCGAGGAAGTGACGCTGGAATCGACCACACGCACGGTGTAAGTATCGGAGGCTGAGCCAGACAACACGTATTTTCCGGTGGAATCTGTAAGTGTGGAGGTAAGGAACGTGCCTGCGGAATCGTAAAGTTCCACACGCGCATTTGCCCTGGCCACGCCTGAAGAACCGGAGAGTGTGCGTCCTGCGCCACCGCCATAATTCACGTCTTCGAAGACGGTGCCGGAAATCTGCACACGCGGCGCGGTCGTCAGGTCGCCGATCTGCGTGCTCATGGTGGTTGGCAGCGCGGTTGCCGCCAGCGTAGAGATGTTGATCGAATACAACGTGCTGGGTGAGGCATCGTCACAACCGAACAACGTACCGTTCATGTCAAAGGCGATGCCCGAGAAATTGGTGCCGGTGTTCATACCAGTGACGGTACCCAGATTCGTTACTGCGCCTCCAGCCACTGACGCTCTGTAGAGGTTCCTGCCGGCACCGATGTAAAGGGTGCCATCCGGAGCAAAAGCTATGTCGCCGCCGACCCCTGTTGCCAATCCACTAAATGTGGCCGTAACTGTTGCAACACCGGTCGTCTGACTGATGGTGTAAAGGCTCTGCGTAGCGGAATCCATTGCATACAGAACTCCGGAAGCCGAAAAGGCAAACCGGGGTAGTGCTCCAATCGCATTGCCGGTTGATCCAATCTGTACTGGTGCGGTAGCCGGAGTTGCCGGGTTCCAGGTGAACACTCCGCCGTTCGCTACATTCTGTGTAAAAAAGAGAATTCCATCACTGGGGCGTTGCGCCAGTGCAGCCGATTGGGTGCCACCATAATTGGTAAAGATGGTGGTGACTGCGCCGGTGCTGGTATTCACCGTATAGATGTTGCGGGTCCCGGCGCCGATGGCATACATCTGATCGTTGGTGGCGGCAAACGCGGACGACGCTAAGCAAAGCAAGACCAGGACGACGAACGCAGCGGTGCGCCAACTGCTCGCGCAGCATTTAGTCGGTCGTATTTTCTGTGCTCTTCTCAGCATCAGGTTTCTTTATGACACCGCGTCTACCATTCACCTGAGTTCTTCCCCTCAACAGAGGTGGGTGTGCTCCATAAACTTTGTTTTACTCAAGTCCATTCGTTACTTCTTTGTCTCCAGTTTCGGCTTAAACAGGTTCTCGTCGAACTTGAAGCGCAGGCGGACGAATGCTCCACAGCGCGTAATATCTTCACCAGCCAGATCGGCATCTTTGAAACCCACCAGGTTGTAGCCTGCGGAGAGCCATATATTGCTGACCAGTTGATAACCAGTTTCCACGCCCATACCGTATTGCTTTGACGACAATCCCAGACTGCTCAGCGAGCTTACGGCCACGCCGAAATCCATCTTCCTGGTCAGGTCCCAGGTGGCGCGTCCGCCGGCAAGCTGTGTGGCTGCGCTGCTGGTCAATCCGCTGATCCCTGAACTGCTTCCGGCCACGTTCCACTTGATCGCATAACGTCCTGAAAGTGTGAACGGTGCTGCCATCTGGTAATTTGCGGTTGTAGCCAGAATTCCAAGGCGCTGGTGCGAAGGCGAAAGCGGCTGTGCATTGTCGCGATCGTCTCTGAACTCAAGCAGGCTTAGCGCGTTCCAGCGGTTGCGCTCCATGTCACGCAGAGCGAAGCCGAATTGCAACCGGTCCTGCAGGTGGACACCGCTGGTCCCCGATTTAGTAGTAACAGTCGAAAGAATGTTGCGTCCCAGGAATGTCCAACTGTCGCTCAGGCGCGCCGCGAATCCCAGCGTATTGAGCCAACTGTCAGTGGTGGAGCTTCCGCGCCACTCCATGCGCGCCGAGCTCTTCCAGTTTTCATGTGCGGTGTATTCCAGGGCGCCGGTGAGCGCCAGCGAGTTCAGGTCAGTGCCGTTCAGAGTGCGGATGCTCTCAACGCTGGTGTTCGCGGTTAATCCCCGGGCAAGATGCCAGGCATTGCGCAAGCCAATGGCGGCTTCAGCCTCGCGGCCATTCGAGAGGTACTGAATGCGATATTCGCTGAAAACATGCGCATCCTTGTAATAAACACTGTCGATGCCGATCTGCGTTGTGTTGCGATGCTGCAAGGTGTTCAGTGAATACAAATCGCCCAGCGACGAAATCAGTTCCTGCCGGAAATAAACCCGTCCCTTTTCCCAGAACTGGTATGTGCCACCCAATGCGACCACACGCTTGTCGCTTTCGGAAACATCCTGCTCATACTCGGCGCTGGCCGTGAGTTTATTGAATCCTGGAATCTGCATGCTGACCTTGCTGATCAGCGTATTCTGGCTGCTCGGTGTAACACCCACAGTGCTGGCGCCGGCCGGAGCAGCGGTCTCTTCTGCATGCCTGTACCCAACCAGCGTCTGGATATTCCCCGGGAAGGTGCGCTCTACAGCGAATTCTCCCCCCTGCCGGGTACCGGCGTTCGTCACATCTTCCGTGCGGAGGAATTCTCCCAGCAGGCGTGTCGAGCCATTGATTGCATAGCTGGCCTTCACGCCGGACTCGCCGCGTCCCTGGTTGATGATCGACGTGGGATTGTTGAACTCCGCGTCGGTGCGGCTGAAGTATGCCTTGCCTTTCAGCCTGTCGCCTTCATGCTGCAACTCAAAGCGGTAGCCGAATCCCGTGCCCTGAATCTGGTGTTGCGTGCCCGCAAATTCTGCTGCAAATGAGGTCTTCTGCTGAAGATTCACTTTCGTGTTTACGGCAAACAGCTTGTTCGAGTCTGACGGGTTCGCGTCATCTACAAACGTGCCGCCCACCTGCATGAACCTGTTTAACTTTACCTGTCCCATGCCGCCCCCCAGCCAGAAACGCTCGCCGCCTGAATTCACTTCATAAGTCACCCGAATCGAGAGCGGATTCAGGCTGGAATCCAGCGACGAAATCGGTGCCTTTAACAATAACTGTCCGGTAAATGGCTCGAACTCGTAATCGGCAAAGCGCGTGAGCGGCTTGATGTCGACAATTACCGAAGGCTGGTTGCGGTCACGCGTGAGGACTTCAACCTTCTCGCTGTTCTCGACTCCATTGGAATTTGAAAGCGTGAACGGCCCAGAGGTTCCATTGGCGAAAAACTCTTCTACTTTCTGAATCGCTGAATCGTAGCTGGCAAATCCGGTCAGGCTGACACGGTCATTTTCAAAATGCTGCTTCACGCCGGTCATGCTGCGGCTGTAATTTCCCAGGCTGTTGCTCACGCCGGGATCGGAAGTTACATAATCTCCATACAGGAGATACGTGCGTCCGTGGTCAATGCGAACATATGCCTTGCTGGTGGATTGCGCGTCATAGCCGCGAACTGAGGCGTCACCATACACTGGATAATACTGATCAGGCTGAATATCACGGAATAGCCGGTCGCGGGCCGCCTTGTCAGAATCGTAAGCTAAAGTAAGAAGGTTATCGCCTTTGATCTTGCCTTTCAGCAACATCGTCGCGTGGCCGCCTGAGTCGAAAGAATTTCCCGCGCTCGAGGAAAAAAGCCGCAGCTCATGCTCAAATCCATCATTCAGCGATGGCTGAATGGCGCTGTGCCCACGAGAACCAAAGTTGATCTGGTATTCCACCAGCCCGGCAGCCATCATCGGGCGCAGTTCCGGAGTGTATTCGATCTTAGTTTCGGCATTGACTCCGCCGCTGCTTACACGCACCAGGCTTGAACCCGGCTCGATGGGCGGCAGCAACTCAAATTCCGCGTGACCACCCTCGATGAAGACCTGGGTGCCCGGCTCTTTCGGATTCAAGTCCTTCACCAGCCATGTTCCATTTGTAGATTCGAGGGTGATCGCCGTACGCACCGTGACCGGCACATCATTGGCATCCGTCAGCCGAACGGCGACTTTGATTGGCGTCTTGCCATCGGCAGCATGCAGATTGTGAGGAATCTCCAGCTTCAGTTTGCCCAGCTTGTTGGGGGCGATCAGTTCAATCAATTGCGAGCGGCGCTCGTTGCCAAATGGATCAACTTCCTTGGCTTCAACAATGTTCTTGCCGGGCTGCAGGTTCACGCCCACGAATTCCCATATCTCAAGCTGCTTATTGGCGACCGTGGTCTTAGTGCCGATCTGCTTCGTCGAAATTTCCCTGGCATTTACATACAGCTTGAAGGTAGCGCCCATCTGTCCTTTCACGCGGATATTGGCCTGCGCGAATGACATTACGTCACGATCTTTCAGGTCCACAAAACCAAGCTCGTTGGTGAGCGCTGCAAATTCAGCCGCGCTCGCAGCAGCCACATCCACCGCCGACGGGCTCGCAGTCGCCAGTGGCTTCACAGAATCGGCCGGTGCGGACATGGCATTCGTATGTGCCGTAACCGGCGCGCTGGATAAAGACGAAGACGAATCCATCAGACCGCTGGCAGACATCGATTTCAACTGCAGCGGATCTTTGGCAATTTCCTGTGTATTGAACTGCGCTTTCACTGCGCGCGCCAGTTCTTCCTGCGAGCCGAGTTTCTGACGACGCTGTTTAATATCGTCTACACTGGCGGCAGTGCAATTCGCGATGGCAAAATCAGCCTTCTGCATTTCGCCAAACTTCAGATCGATAAAGCGGCTGCCGCCATCGCCTGCGTTGCGGCTGGAGATCGCGGAGAACTGTGTATTCGGAGGCAGGCTGTACATGTCGACTTTCAGGATGTGCGTGCGCCCGGATACACCATAGATGCTGTAGCGGCCCTCGGCATCCGTAATGGCGAAGGTGCCGTCATCGAGATAAATGCGGATACCCGGAATGCCCATTTCGCCGCGATCCTGCATGCGGTTGCCGTTGCAATCCTGGAATACCTTGCCGACGATGAAGCCGTTGTCACTCAGGATTCCACCCTGCACCAACACGCGCGCGGAAGCAGTGTTTGACTGGCTCGTGCCGCTGACCGCTACCGCATGGTTCAGGTTGGCGCCCATCGCCGTGCCCGCCCCCACCAGCACGCGATAGCTGAGCTTCACGTCTGCCGAAGCAGCCAGCGTACCGATGTTGAACGTGAGGTGCGGCCCTCTGCCGCCTGCAGGATCGGCAATAGGCGATCCATTGAGCCGCGCACTGCCCTTCACGTACATGAATCCTGGCGGCAGCGTGTCATTCACCTGAACATTCGCCTGCGCCACCGAAAGCATGTTCTTGATCTCGATGGTGTAGTCCAGGAATTCGCCCAGTTCCACGCTGGTGCGGCTGGCGTTTTTCTGGATGAATATCGACGTGCTCGCTGAGGTGTCCACCGGAATGTCAAAGACGTTGGAGCTGCTTGTGGCCGTAATCGTGAACGGGCCGTTATAAGAACCCGAAGGATCGATCAGGCGTCCCGGCGGAAGCTGTGATGGCGGCACTGCCGAGGGAAAAACAAAATTCGCGGGCGGCACGATGGAGATTCTGTAAGCGCTGGGCGCCACTTGCGGAAACTGGAAGCGTCCATCGGCGGCGGTAGTCACGGTGCTGGGCGCCGGAGTCACTCCATCAAACTGGAAAACAGTGGCCGGAGCATTGGGATGCCCGCCATTGCCTGCGCCAGTCACGTCAATTAACGTGACCTGTGCGCCGGGCGCCGCAGCATTGCTGTGGCTGTCAAAAACCACACCCGCAGGATCGATCAACACGGTGGCCGAAACCGAAGCGGCGCCGCAACCGGTGAGGCTGGCAATGATTTGATCGTTGCTCAACACTTCCATGATCTTGTTTCCGGCCACCACCGGATTCACATTGGCATCACGAGTTGGAACCGCGGGCAGAATACGGAATATGCCTGTATTTGGACCGCTTTCCGTGGCGGTGAATGTTTCGGTATCACCGGTAAGTTGTGATTTCAGGATGATCGTCTTGGTATCCGGAACTGAAGGATCGAGGTTGCACGCCCCCGCAGCCACCTGGATCCACAACGGAGCGCCCAGAGAAGTCGCGTGTATCGTCTTGCTGAACGTTTTGTCGAAAAAGTACGAAATGGCTGGTGGAGGCCCGCTTACCGTGACGTCCACCTCGTTGGAAACCACTGAGGTATCTACGCCGTTGTTGAAGAACACCGTTGCCGTATTACGCACTATGCCGAGCGCATTAGCAGCTACGGTAACTTTGAAGCTGACATTTACGCTGGCGCCTGCGGTGAACGTGTCAAAAACGAACGCAACCGCATCCACAGTCGCCAGATTGGCGGGCGCTGTACTTAGGTAATTTTGCAGCGGTGAACCAGCCGTGTGATAAACAAACGCTCCCGGCAGCGCGCTCACCAGCGCGGGCACCCCGGTGTTGGCGGGCATCACATCACGCACTAAAATTTTTTGAACGGTCACGCCATCGATGGAAATCGTGATTGGCGCTGCATCACTACTCCCGACATTCGTCACACTCAACGTATAGGTAACCGGGTTTCCTGCATTCACCGCAGATGCTGAAGCTGTCTTGCCGATGACCAGCGACGCTCCGGGTATTGCCTGGGTTATTACGTGAACGATATTCGAATTTGCGGTAGAAGCGCCCGAAGAGCTTTGAAAAGAAGCGCTGGCCTGGTTGTCGATCGAGGTGCCGCCAGGAACACTGATGCCCAATGCTGCCGCCGGAGACAAAAGCGGCAGCAAAAGGCACACGAGGCTTAGGATGATTCTCCTCACCTGTCGACTCCAGTAGCGTGAACAAGATAGGCCTGGGCAAGCCTGCATCTGTTCCTACGGGACAACCCACTAAAACCAACGGGAGGTGCTCCCCGGAAAGAAAGCACCTCCCGGTTGGGTTACTGGATTTTCACGGCGAAGATGACCACTGCTGACTGTCCTGGAGTCAGAGTGCCCACATTCGCGCTGATCGTTCCAGCAGTGCCGTTCGCAGGAGCGGTGATGGTGCCAACCGTCGTGCTTGCGGCAGGATTGTTCTGATACACCGTGAACGCCGGAGTCGCGTCGCTTACAACCACGCTGGTGACGTTCGCCGTGCCCGCATTGGTCGCCGTGATCCGGTAGATCACGCAAGCCCCGGGCACTGCGCCGGCGGTGATGTTGGCCTGGCCGAAAGCAGTATCCGCAACGCCGTCGCAAGTGGCGTCAATGGCCTGTTCCTTCAGCAGTCGCAATTCACCGTTAATCACCGTGGTCTGGTCCAGCGCTGTCGCAAAAGTGGCGTTGTATCCGGCGCGCGCTGTCGTGGTGTCGATGGCTCCCACGGCGGCTCCGCTCGGCGCGGTCACCTTCACGAACAGGATCACGCTCTGTCCCGGAGTCAACGTAAACGTGGTCCCGGTGGAAACTGCTACGTCTGCAGCATCCAGCGTGCCGTTGCTGTTGGTGTCCTGGAACAGAACTGAGGCCCAGCCAGTCTGGTTGTCAGCCGTAATAGGCGCGGTGAACGTAATCGGTTCGCTCACGTTGCCGTTATTGGTGAGGTTGTGAGTATAGACAACGGAACCGCCAGGGAATATCTGGTTGGAGCCGTTGGGAGTAAAGGTGACGTTGTGAATGGTGTTTACGGTCACCTGGTCATGTTTCTGGTCAAGCGCGCCGGAAGTCGGTGACTTGGACTGGAAGTAGATAGCCTGCGCACCGGCAGGAGCCGAGGCAGGAATGCTGACGACGGCGCAAACCAGCTTCGCCGTTCCACCATTCACCACGCCGGTATTGCTGATCACCGCGCCGAAATTGGCAGCCGAACAATCAGCGCCGAGGCTGGCACGGAACGTGACTGACCAGCCCACAGGCAGGGTGTTCGAGGTGGTGAAGGTTGTCGTGGATGATGCCACCAGATCATAGGAATCCGCGGTGCTCGCGCCGCTGGTGTTGTTCACGTACAGCACGAAGGTAGCGGTGGTTCCCGGATTGGCGGCAATCGTGACCACAGGAGATGCTTCAGGACCGGGGCCAACACCCAAAACTCCGGGGCCGCCGAGGGCTGCGTTGTTGGTCAAGTCAACCGTGTTGGCGGTGATCGCCACCAGGCGGTCGATCATGCTGGCATTGGCGCCCGCGTTGATCGCGCCTACAACCGTAGAGGTTGCGGTCACGGTCGCATTGAACGGACCACCAGATGCGCCTGCAGGCAGGGCAGCCTTTACCATCACGGTGTAGCTCGCGCCGACAGTCAGCGGACCGGTATCCGGGGTGCTGTTGCCGGTTGTATCGATCAGCGGGGTTACGCCGTCGGATTTATACAGAGTGAACACAGTCCCGGCCGGGAAGGTGTTGCTCGGTATCGTAATGTCAAAAGAGTCGGTGCCGTTGCCGGTGTTGGTCACTACGTCAGTAAACGTGACGGTAGCGCCCTGGGCAGCGGAGTTAATCGTGTCAATGCCGTTGATGGTGCCATCATTGTCATTAGCGGCCACACCGGTATCGCTGATGGTTACGCTGGCGCTCTGGCGAACGGTGAAGTTGACCGAGTTGCTGGTCCCATTCACGGTCGTGCCCGAGCCGTCGTTGTAAGACAAGGTTGCAGTATTAGTGAGTACGCCAGGAGCAACACCTGAAGCGATATTCACCTGCAAGGTGACCTGCCCGGAAACGCCCGGACCAACCTGATCGACGATGCCGGTAATGGTGCTGCCGGTTACGCTGTAGTCGATGTGTGGAGACCCGGCTGCCGGCTGTACGTCGCCGGTAGCATCGGTCAGCACAGTTGCGCCGGTCACGCTCCAGCGTCCGCTGCCTGCTACATAGGTCATGCCCGCAGGAAGTGCGTCACTGATGTTGACCGTGCTCGCGGTGTTGTTGCCGCTGTTGGTGTAAGTCAACGTCACCGTATATGGGCCGCTGGGTGAAGCGCCGGAATTCGAACTGATGGACTTAGTCACGTTGATCACGGCATTCGCAGTGACCGTGGTGATGTCAGTGTTCGAAGCGGCCTTGGTGTTATCGAACACCGAAGTCGCCGAGACTGAGAAATTGTTGGTCTGGCCCGCAGTTGCTCCCGCAGGAACGGTGCCGGTGATTACGAATTTGAAGGCATTGACTGCGCCCGGAGCAACTGTCACCTGTGTTCCTGTAAGGTCAGTGAAGTTGTCAGGAATGCCGTCGCCGTTGGCGTCCAGATAAATGTGGGTGCCGGTCAGGGTAAATGCGCCTGATTGGGCCGGAGCCAGTGTCAGTGTGAAGCTGTCAGACCCGTTGCCGGTGTTGACCAATGTATGTGGATAGAAAACCGGTGCGCCCGGCGAAGCAGTCTTTGCTCCATTGGCTGTCAGTTGCAGGCTCGCCACCTGTTGCACGATCGTGGTAACCACGTTTGACGTCGCGGTTCTCGATACTGAGGAACTGTCAGTATACGTAGCCGACGCCTGGTTGCCGATCGCCGTGCCCGCAGTGGTCTGCGCTGTTGCTGTAGATGGTGTGAACAGCGTAGCCGCTATCATCACCAGGAATGTGAATAGAAGAGGCAAAGACCGGTACAGATTGCCCCCCCCTCTGCTGTAATGTCTCCTCATTTCGTTTTCTCCTCATCCCGTCGAAGGTCGATTATTTCGATTGGGTCCGTACTTTCATTCTTGCTTTCACTTGTTTCATTTCTTCAGGGCCGATTACTCCCAAGTCCCAGCGAAGCGACTTGTATTCGGAGTAAGGAACTAACTCTTCTTTCATCTGCCCGTCTGTGCCTTTCACTTTTCTCTTGAGCGGCACCGGCGCATAGTGCACGTCATCGGTGCTGGCCATAACGGGCACTGGATTAGCGGTGTCCGGCAGATACTCCATTCCATTGGGCACCGGCAACTTGGCCTGGACGTCTTTCACCGGACGCTTGTCCGTATTTTTGTAATCAGCCACGTACTCAATGACTTCGCCGGGTTTGGCCTTGTCGCCCGGTTGCTTTTGTTCATTCCCGTTGACTTGCACGATCTTGCTCGCAGTAAGGACTACCTTGACATCGCTCCACAAACTCACAGCAGAGATCATTGCCAGGGCAAAAACGAGCGCAGATTTATAGCCAAGATTTCTCATGGGGATTGAAATCTCCTTTACCTGAACGATTAAGTTGTGTTTGAAACAAACTACTTTGGGGATGGTCGCCAGCACTCGACAGTGTTGGCGGTTGTTGTAGTTCGAGGGCAGTGTACTTTAGAAACTCTTAAGAGGAATGGTTACTTTTGTACTTTTATTGGGCGAGAATCAGACTTTTAACGGGGAAATAATCCACACCAGTGATTTTCACCAGCAAAATCAATGTTCCCCTGAAATATTGAAATGAACACGCACTGAATTTTCTAAATTACTGAAGTACTCATGAAACAAAAATTTAAGAGAGCAATTATAAGTTTCTGCCACTCAGAGTCTGAAGGCTGAATGTTGGGTGATCTTCTCTCTGGTCTTCCTTTGCGCCCTCTGCCCTGAAAATCCCTATGCCGCCATGGGTGTCGTGAGTACCTTCAGACCGAGTTCCTCTAAGCGCTTCGTATGAAAACGTATCAGATGCTGGGAGCGGATTTGATCCAAGAATTTTGCACCCAAGTCCACGTAGTCTCTATTTTCCTTGAGCATGTGGTAGATAACAACCA
>QHVI01000104.1 GCA_003223515.1 Candidatus Angelobacter sp. Gp1-AA117 | reverse complement strand
AGTTCCGATGGGCGTGGTCGAAGCTGTGAATGGAAACATCAAGAATTTGCTACGGCGCGGGCGCGGTTACAAGAATCTGCACTATCTGCTGCTCAAGGCCCAGCGTATGGCGGTTACCAGGACGGAATTCGTAGCTTTCAGGAAAGCAGCCTAAAATGCCTATTCCCACTAATTCTCGCGCAGAGCCGGAAGGAATAGCGTCGAGGATAAGAAGCCAGTAATCATGACTTGTTCTCGACGGATAATGATTGTACTCAAGAACCTACCCTAGAGCCTCGCGGATTGCTCGCTTAGTATCGCCTTGATATGCGATTTTGAACTCTGCCTAATACCTTCGCCGGTTTGCCTTAAAAGTGATATCCATTTGTTGGCGCTCCTGTGAAACTTCAGCCACAGGTTTGTTCTCTAACCAGCGCCTGAAGCAGTTGGACAGGATCGAATGTTTACGTAGGATCAATCGCTGGGCGGCAGGAGTGTAACGTGGGTAGGCAGTCTCTAATAAAAATGTTTTCCGTATATCTTTGTCGCCGAGTCCTTTATTACGATGTTCGGCTGTGTGCGAAGCTTGCTCAAAATCCTGAATTTCATTTTTCTTCAACTCAAGAACGGTCGTTTGGGGAGCCCGGTCTTTATAGCCAAAAGGCGTGAAGCTAGTATCCCAGTCCACATCAATCAGGTGGCACCACGGATCGCCCCTGAGCGGAACAATTGGGGAGTGTGCATCAAATCTGTAGGCGAGTTCCCCGATTTTGGCCGTGGCGTATCCCATACCGACAATCTGATGAGTAGCTGAATCTCCTATATAGATAGCATCCCCGCCCCGGATTTCCCATGCGAAATGCGCGATGCTGCCCTTTCCCGCGGGAGATCCAATTTGGTTCCACTCAGGCGGACGCTTTTGTTTAGAATACAGTCGAAGATCAACCCATGTAATCCCGGGGTATGTAATTGCTGCAAGTCCTGCATTCCTGCACGGACCCCACATGTCCTCCCCATGAGTTCCATCTCGCAACTTCATTCGCCAATAGGTCATTGTTTCTCCGAAAGGGCTCTCTCTAGTCTACCGCTTTCTCAGCCGAACCAATTCGCGCCGGCTAAATCGTGCTTCGATGAGCTCTTGCATCCGTCTTCCTCAATGCCGTTCAGACGCGAATTGCTGAGTGCTGAGTGCTTCTGATAACCTTGAAGGTTGCCCGCACACCGGCGACGAGTTCTGTTGCCCTGACACCAGATTCAAAGGAACAATGGATTGTCCTCTACCGTAGACACCAAATCACTGCGGAAAACTGCGCTCAACGAGTTGCACCGGCGGCTGGGCGCGAAAATGGTCGATTTCGGCGGCTGGGACATGCCGGTGGAATATCCTTCCAGTGGCGGGCTGATGAAAGAGCACCTCGCCGTCCGTACCGGGGTGGGCATGTTTGATGTCTCGCATATGGGAGACATCCTGATCCGCGGCCCGCAAGCCCTCGACGCGACCCAGCATGTCAGCATGAATGACGCCTCCAAGCTGCAGGAGGGCCAAGCCCATTATTCCGCGTTGCTGTATCCAGAGGGCACTTTTGTTGACGATGTCATAGTCCACAAGCTGGGGCAGAACGATTACCTGCTGGTCATCAATGCCGGAACCCGCGAAAAGGATTATGGCTGGGTAAAAAAGAACGTCAGCCGTTTCCGCTGCCATGCCGACGATGTAGGCAACTATTACACCCAGATTGCCATTCAGGGCCCCAAGGCAGAAGCCACACTGCAAAAACTTACCAACGTCGATCTCTCGCAGATCAAGAATTACTGGTTTAAGCATGGAACTGTCTGCGGACTGCCTAACACGCTGATTGCCCGCACCGGCTACACCGCTGAAGATGGCTTTGAAATCTACGTCCCGTCAGACGTGCCTACCAGCGAGCGCGTGTGGAACGAGGTGACGGAGGCGGGCAAAGAATTCGGTATCGTTCCCTGCGGGCTGGGTGCGCGCAATACGCTGAGGCTGGAAGGAAAGATGGCGCTCTACGGCCACGAAATTTCTGACACGATTAACGTATGGGAAGCCGCGCTGGACCGTTTCTGCAAGATGGATAAAGGAGATTTCATCGGGCGCGCGGCGTTGGAAAAGGCGCAGGCTGAAGGGCTGAAGCGCATCCTCGTAGGCCTGGAAGCAGTGGAACGGGGCATTCCCCGCGATGACTACAAAGTTTTTGACGCCTCCGGCCAGGAGATCGGCTACGTGACCAGCGGCTCTTATGCGCCCTTTCTGAAAAAGAACATTGCGCTGGCCTATGTGCCTCCGGCGCAATCAGAGATCGGAACAGAGCTGTTCGTGGAGATACGCGGCCAGAAGGTGAAGTGCAAAGTAGTGCCGACACCCTTCTATAAGCGGCCAAAGAAAAACCCTTAGCCGCAGAGGGCGCAGAGAACGCAGAGTGGGTTGGGAAAATGGGTTTTAAACGTTACCGCTAATCAGCAGTCCGACAGAGGGAAAGAAAAAATGGCATATCCGAACGACTATAGATACACCAAAGAGCATGAGTGGATTCAGGTCAAGGGCAATACTGCCTTGGTAGGCATTACCGATCATGCCCAGGAATCTCTTGGCGACATTGTTTTCGTGGAACTGCCCAAAGTCGGAGCGCAACTCAAAAAGGGCGACACGTTTGGCACAGTGGAATCGGTGAAGGCGGTTTCTGACCTTTATGCCCCGGCGTCCGGCAAGGTGGTCGAAATAAACGGCGACCTGACCCAGTCGCCGGAGAACATTAATAAGGATGCCCATGGCTCCTGGATGGTCAAGCTGGAACTGGCGGATGCAAAGGAAGCAGACTCGTTGCTCTCTTCTGCGGACTACGAAACTTATATCAAGGAAGAGCAGTAAAGACACCAAAAGCTTTTACCGCAGAGAACGCAGAGAGCGCAGAGGTAACAAAAATATTTAATGTGTATTGAATTTGGCGGTGTGTTGCTCCCTATGGACCGCAGCCGTCGTCGCTGAGCGGGAGAATCCGTCGCTAATCACTTTCTAGCAGCTAATAGCTAGAAGCTAGAAGCTTTTGCTAAGTACTAAATACTAAGTACTAAATACTAAGTACTAAATACTAAGTACTAAATACTAAGTACTAAATACTAAGTACTAAATACTAACTACTGACACATGCGCTATCTCCCTAAATCTCCTGCTGACCGCGAACAGATGGTTCGCGAGATCGGTATTCGTTCCATCGATGATCTGTTTGCGCCGATTCCTGCCGAGTACCGGCTGAACCGCGACCTGAAGGTGCCCCGGCAGATGGCGGAATCAGAGATCATCGATTACTTTCGCCAGCGCGCCGAGACCAATGCCGCCGGTTACGCAGTTTTCCTGGGCGCGGGCGCATATCACCATTACCGTCCGGTGATTATCGATTCGCTGATCTCACGCGGCGAGTTTCTTACCGCCTACACGCCTTACCAAGCTGAGATTTCCCAGGGCACGCTCCAGGCCATCTTCGAATTCCAGACGATGATTTCGGAACTCACCGGCATGGAAGTGGCCAACGCCTCCATGTATGACGGATCAACCGGTGCGGCCGAGGCCATCATGATGGCGGTCCGCATTACCGGAAGAAAATCGGCCCTGGTGGCGCGCAGCGTACACCCTGAATACCGCGAGGTGATGCATACCTATTCGCAGCATCAGGGTTTGCCGATTGCCGAATTCAATTTCCTCGAAAATGGCCGCGTGGACATGCGCGATCTGGAGAAGAAGATCAGCGCTGATACCGCTTGTGTCTTGATTCAGTCGCCGAACTTCTTTGGCACGATTGAAGACGTTACGGCAGTTGCCGATCTGGTGCACAGCAAAGGTGCGCTGCTGGTGGTCTCGATTGCCGAAGCGCTTTCGCTGGGTATCGTGAAGCCGCCCAGTGAAGCCGATATTGTCTCCATGGAATCGCAGTCGTTCGGCGTGCCTCTCGGATTCGGTGGGCCCTACGCGGGAGTGCTGGCCACCAAAGAAAAATTCGTCCGGCAGATTCCCGGCCGTCTGGTGGGCGAGACTAAAGACAAAAATGGCAAGCGCGGCTTCGTGCTGACCCTCTCGACGCGCGAGCAGCATATCCGCCGTGAAAAGGCCACCTCCAACATCTGCACCAACCAGGCGTTGATCGCCACCATGGCCACCATCTATATGACCGTCTATGGCCGTGAAGGGCTGAAGGAATTGGCAAAGCAGAATCTCGCCAAAGCCGCCTATGCTGCCGGCCAGTTTGGCAGGAAAAGCAAGATTCTGTTTGAGGGCGCACCGCGCTTCAATGAATTTGTGGTGCAGACGGAAAAAGACCCGCATGAAGCCAACAACCGCCTGCTGGAGAAAAAAGTGATTGGCGGATTTCCGCTGAAGCGCTTCTATCCGGAGTTGGGCAATGCCGCGGTGTGGTGCTGCACCGAACTCAATACCAAAGAGCAGATTGATGCGGCGGTACAGGCGGTGGGCCAATGAGCGACAAAGACATCAAGAAGGCAACACGGCACGTCAACCAGAATGAAGGGCTGATCTTTGAGCGCTCATCGCCGGGCAAAAAGGCATACCGGCTGGCGCCACTCGATGTCCCTGAGGTTGACTATAAGAAGGTATTGGGCGCGGCTGCGCGTGAAGACCTGGGCAACATGCCGGAGGTGAGCGAGATGGAGATCATCCGCCACTTCACCCGCCTTTCCACCTGGAATTACGCCATCGATCTGGGCATGTATCCGCTGGGCTCCTGCACCATGAAGTACAACCCGCGCGTGAATGAAGTAGTGGCGCGCCTCTACGGATTGGCGGAGGCGCATCCTTACCAGCCGGAAAAGATTTCGCAGGGCGCTCTGCGCATCATGAAGACTTTGTCAGAGGCGTTGATCGAGATCACCGGCATGGATGCGATCACGCTCCAGCCCGCAGCCGGGGCGCACGGCGAAATGACTGGAATCCTGTTGATGCGGGCCTTTCTGCAGTCGAAAGGCAACCCGCGCAAGAAGATTCTCATTCCTGATTCCGCCCACGGCACCAATCCGGCCACTGCCGCCATCTGCGGCTATGCGGTGGAGAACCTGAAGTCCAACGCGCATGGCATGGTGGACATCAGCGCCCTGGCGGCACAGATGAATGAAGATGTTGCCGGGCTGATGCTCACCAATCCCAACACGCTGGGCATCTTCGAGCAGGAGATTCACAAGATCGCCGACATTCTGCATGAGAAGGGTGGCCTGCTCTACATGGACGGCGCGAACATGAACGCGCTGGTAGGGAAGACGCGTCCGGGCGATTTCGGTGTGGACGTGATGCACCTCAACCTGCACAAGACCTTCTCTACGCCGCACGGTGGCGGTGGCCCGGGATGCGGCCCGGTGGCCTGCAAGAAGTTTCTGGAGCCATTCCTGCCGCAGCCGGTCATGGTTGAGAAAGCCGACGGCACATTAGGTTTCGATTACAACCGTCCTCAATCCGTGGGACGGGTGCGCATGTTCTACGGCAACTTTGGCATGCACGTGCGCGCGCTGGCATACATCCTGGCCAATGGCCCGGATGGTTTGCGCCAGACCACGGAAGACGCGGTGCTCAACGCGAATTATATTCGCAAGAAGCTCGAAGGTGATTACGAACTGCCATACAAGAGCGCCTCGATGCATGAAGTAGTCTTCAGCGATCGCATTCAGGCACAAAAAGGCGTGAAGACCGGCGACATCGCCAAGCGCCTGATCGATTACGGTTTCCATCCTTATACAGTCTCGTTTCCGCTGGTGGTGCATGGAGCATTGATGATCGAGCCGACGGAGAGCGAATCGCTGGAAGAATTGAATTTGCTGGTGGATGCGATGAAGTCGATCGCACGCGAAGCAGAGGAAGATCCGGAGATGGTGAAGAATGCTCCGTACATGACAAGGGTTTCACGATTGGACGAAACGGCTGCGGCAAGAAAGCCTGTATTGAGGTGGAGACCCGCGCAGGCGCAGTCAGCTTCGGAGTAACCCCTTTAACCGCAGAGAACGCAGAGCGCGCAGAGGAATTGGGGCAGGTCTTCCGGTTATCAGCTTCTTGGGTCCCGAAACAAGCTGCAAATAAATGCGAAGAGATCAAGTTTGCATGCAAGAAATCTGTTCCTCCGCAATCTACTATTGCGGGCCAGCAGGTCTGAAACGTAGCTGGACCGGAGGGACCTAATGAACGGGTTCGGTACGAAGCAGGGCCCAGGATCACATAATTTGGATGTTAGAGAAAACCAGATCAGCGGGATTATCCTGGATGCGGCGATTACAGTGCACAATGCGCTTGGCCCGGGATTACTTGAAAGTGCCTATGAGGCATGTCTTCTCTATGAGTTGAGATCAAGAGGATTCATATGTGAGGCTCAGGTCCCGATTCCTGTTCAGTATCATTCCGTCAGGATAGATGTAGGTTACAAGATGGACATAGTCGTGGAAGGCATGGTGGTGATTGAACTCAAAGCGGTTGAAAAGCTTGTACCTGTGTTCGATGCTCAATTGCTCTCTTATCTGAAGCTCAGCAACAAGAGACTTGGACTATTAATCAATTTCCACGTATTACGTCTTAAGGACGGGTTCAAGCGCATTGTGAATGGCCTTTAGCCTATTTTTTCTCTGCGCTCTCTGCGTCCTCTGCCCTAAAAATAGCTGGGTGCTTACGGTGGATACCTTAACCCGAAGCGCAATTTTCATGTTTTCTGGGTGGGACGTTAGTCCCATGTCCGACTGCGGTGAAAAATGGGATTGTTGGACGACAAGCGCGACGACCTGGAGAAATACGAGTTCATGATGGGCGTGCCGCGGGGACGCCTGGCCGTTGCCCTCGACCTGCTCACCGATGCGCTTATCCTTGTAGGGCAGCATGGGGTCTATTGCCAGAGCAATCGCCAGCCGGGCAAGCCGGCCATGGACTTGCAAATCATTCTTGATGCGATCAATTCCTCCAAGGAACTCATCAGCAGCGCCATGGAAGAACTTAAGAAAAGTTAACAGTTGCTACCCAAAGGTAATTTTGTGGTGTCTAACGGTTCAGGTAAACTGAACAATATCATGTCATTATCCAGGTCTTTGATTTCAGGGCTATTTCTGGCCTGCGCCTTTTTGCCCGCCGCGGCGGGACAATCCAGCCAATCCAGCAACCCCGATCCGGTACTGCTGCGCACCATGCAGCAGGAGATGGAACGCGCCATGACGGCGCTGAGTAAGGCTGATCCTCATCCGTACTTCATGAGCTATTCGGTCGATGAAGAGTTCGGGACGGTCGTGGTCGCCAGCAACGGCGCGATTGTGGCCAGCATCAACCGGCATGAGCGCAATGCCGATATTTCTGTCCGTGTCGGCAATCGCGATCTTGATAATACGCACGCGGAAGAAGAGGATTCTTCTGCGGACTTTTCGCAGGAGGAGCCGCAGGTCTCCATCGGAAACGCCACCCTGCCGCCGAAGTTCGACCAGAAGGAGTGGGAAGACAAGATTCGCCGCTACTCTGCGATCTTCAACAAGTTCCCTGAAATCGAGAACTCCACGGTGATGCTGCTGGTGGATAATCCCACGCAGTACTTCGTATCCAGCGAGGGTTCGCGTATCGTCACCTCCAAACCGCTGATTCGCGTTCTGGCCCTGGGAAGCACCCGCGCTGTGGATGGCATGGAACTGGCGCGCTCGGAGACGTTTGACGCTACATCGTTTGACAAGCTGCCGAGTGAGCAGATCATTACTACAAAGATTGCCAAGATTGCAGACGACCTGCACAAACTGAAGACTGCTCCGGTGGTCGAGCCGTTCAGCGGACCGGCCCTGCTTTCAGGCCGGGCGGCTGCCGTGTTCTTCCATGAAGTTGTGGGCCACCGCCTGGAAGGACAGAGACAGCGCGGCGAGAATGAAGGACAGACCTTCACCAAGATGATCAACCAGGCGGTGCTGCCGCCGTTCCTGAGTGTTGAAGATGATCCCACGCTGTCCTCGCTGGAAGGCATCGAGCTGAGCGGCAGATATGCCTATGACGATGAAGGCCAGAAGAGCAGTAAAGTGCAGTTGATCAGCAACGGCATTCTCAAGCAGTTCCTGATGTCGCGCATGCCGGTAAAGGGTTTTCTACACTCCAACGGCCACGGGCGCGCACAGGATGGCTTGATGCCGGTGGGGCGACAGGGCAATTTGATTGTGCGTTCCTCCAAGTCCGTGCCCGATTCAGAACTGCGGGCCAAGCTGATTGAACAAATCAAGAAGGAAAAGAAGCCTTACGGCCTCTACTTCGAAGATATTGCCGGGGGCTTCACGCTGACTTTGCGCAACATGCCGCAGGCATTCCAGATCATGCCGCTGATGGTTTGGAAAGTTTATCCGGATGGACGCCCCGATGAACTTGTGCGGGGCGTAGACATCATCGGCACGCCGCTGGCGGCGCTGAACCGAATTATTCTTACGGGTACCAAGATGGATGTATTCAACGGCGAGTGTGGCGCGGAATCAGGATCGGTTCCAGTCTCCGCAGCCGCTCCCGCAATGCTTTTCTCCGAAATTGAAGTACAGAAGGTGGCGCAAGGGCATGATCGTCCGCCGGTGCTGCCGCCGCCAGGGTTTGAGAAGACCCAGACCCAGACTGCAAAGCAGGGGGGCCGCTAATGCGCAAACTTCTGATATTCGCACTCCTGCTGTTGCCGCTGCTAGCTGCAACCTCTCTCTTGGCGGATGACAAGGACGACAAGGTTCCGGCAGCCGATGTTTCTTCCAACGATCATGGCGATCCGGTATTGAAGGCCATGCTCACGGAGCTGAAGCGCTCGCAGGAAAAGCTGCAACTCGGGCAGCTACAGCGTCCCTATTACATTGATTACCAAGTCACCGAGCTGCAGGATTACGCGGCGGATGCCACGCTCGGAGCCCTGCGCAGCGATCAGGCCAACGTGGGCCGGTTCGTCCGCGTGGTAGTACGTATTGGCGACTACAAGCAGGACAGCTATTTCGGCGAAGGCCAGGGCACAGTTGAAGTCATGCCCATGGACAACAACGAGACTGCTCTGCGCCACCAGCTCTGGCTGGCCACAGATAAAGCATATAAGGCGGCCCTTGGTGGACTTACCGAGAAGCAGGCGGCACTCAAGAACGTTGTGGTCGAGCATGAGGTGCCCGACTTCTCTGAGGAGAAGCCGGCAGACTCAGTTCGCGACGTGGCCAAGCTGGATGTCGATCTGAACAAGTGGAAAGAGGTGCTCCGCTCCACCTCCAATCTTTTCCGCGTCGATCCTGATCTGCAAAGCTCTGATGCAACGCTGCATTTCCGGCTTCTGAACCGCTTCTTTGTCAACACAGAAGGCACAGTCACGCGCAGCGGCAGGGCAGTCTATAGCCTGTCGTTTTCCGGAGGCACGCAGGCTGCTGATGGCATGCGGCTTGACCGCAGCCACGGCTACACCGTGACCAAACCGGAGGAACTGCCTACATCGGAGCAGATCCAGAAAGACGTGCAGAAACTCATTGCCACCTTTGCCGAGTTGCGCAAGGCTCCTGTGGTGGAAGACGATTACCACGGCCCGGTGCTGTTTTCGGCCGATGCTGCCACGGCAATGTTCGAGCAGTTGATTGTCCGCAACATTGTGGGTACACGGCCTGACCTGGGCAATCCTGCCCGTACCAGCGGTGATTTTGCCTCATATTACAAGAGCCGTGTCCTGCCTGATTTCTTCACGGTGGTGGATGATCCGCGTTCCAAGAAGATTGACGACCAGAGCCTGATTGGCAGCTATGACGTGGATGATGAAGGCGTAAAAGTCGAGCCGGTCACAGTGATTGAAAAAGGCGTGCTGGTGAATTACCTGCTGGGACGCGAACCCATCCGCGACTTCATTCATTCCAACGGGCATGGCCGCACCGGGCTGGCAGGTCCGCCGCGTCCGAGCATATCGAACCTGATCTTCAAGGCGTCGAATGCCATGTCATTCGACGACTTGAAGAAAAAGCTGATTCAGATGTGCCGCGACCAGGGCCGTCCCTATGGCTATTACGTGGAGACCACTGGCGTGCGCCTGGCTCCGCGGCTGCTCTGGCGTGTCTACGTGAACGATGGCCACATGGAACTGGTGCGTGGCGCAGTGTTCAACCAGCTTGATACGCGCAGCCTGCGCAGTGACATTCTGGCCGCAGGCAATGACCAATACGTCTATAACCGTTCTGAGCCGGTGCCCAGCACGATTGTGGCGCCCTCATTGCTCTTTGATGAACTGGAAATCCAGCGGGCCAACCGCGCGCGGGAGACGCTGCCACAGTATCCGGCCCCGCCGATTACTTCGGCAAAGTAGAGACCTCAACACAGATGACACAGATTTAACTGATCTACACAGCGTGGCGAGCCACAACCAAAGCCTTTTACCGCAGAGGGCGCAGAGGACGCAGAGGTAACAAAAGTAATTGATGTGTATTGAATCTGGCGGTGTGTTGCTCCCTATGGACCGCACCCATCCTTCGCTGCGCGGGAGAATTCGTCGCAAGCAGAGAAGAATTCGATCCTTAGTAATACAGATAACCAATCGTGCAGCTCTGCCTGCGTTCTGTTTAGCATCCAAGAGGTAATAGAGATGCTAAACAGGAGACCCGCATGGCAAAGAAACCCAGAAGAGATGATGACCGGGATGAACGCTCACCAGAGCGAAAGGGCGATTTAGAAGCGCGGCCAGATGAACTCGGCACCGATCCCAGACAAGTAGGCGATATGAGCGCAGGGCGCGCCGGTGATGCGCAGCGGCTCTCAACCGTTGAAGATGCGGAAGAGGAATCAGTGACCTCGCTCGCAACCGACAACCAGGGCTATGAGGCGTCAGCAGTCGAGGGCGTGGAAGATGCCGCGGATCATCCGGAGCGGCCAACCCACACGCATCTTGATTATGGACGCCCCGATGACGTGCCGCCCCAGAGAAGAGAGGACGACGAGGCGGCATAAACAAGATCGGGTAAATGAATAATTTGGTAATTGAGGAATTTGCAGCCCCAGTTCCTGATTCAATGACCCAATTACCAGATGCGCTAGATGTCATACTTCTTCAGCAGATGCCTGAATGACCGGTAGGACACCTTCAGCAGTTCGGCGGCGCGGGTCTGGACGCCCCCAGCCTGCTGCAGCGCTGATTCGATCAGCGAACGCTCAATGCCGGCCACATAGCGGTCGAAATCGATTCCTTCCGCGGGCACGCTGTTTCCATTCCCATTGCCGCCGGCAGCGGCAGCGCGGGCCTTGGGACGATCGGAATCGAGTTCAATGTGGAGTTCTTCGGTGGGCTCCATAGCCACGGCCCTCTCGATTGCATTTTCCAACTGGCGTACATTTCCCGGCCACTCAAAGTTGCGCAACGCGCCGAGCGCATTGGAACCGATGCGGGAGATATTCTTTTGCGCCGCAGCGGAGTATTTCTTCAGGAAGTGGCTGGCGAGCAGTTCCACGTCATCGCGCCGTTCGCGCAAGGGTGGCACAGAGATGGGAATCACGCTGACCCGATAATAAAGATCTTCCCGGAAGGTATTGTTGGCCACCATGTCCTGCAGATCACGATTGGTGGCGGCGATCACGCGGACGTCGATGGACGTCTCCTGCGTGCTTCCCACAGGACGGATGCAGCGCTCCTGCAAGACGCGCAGCAGCTTCACCTGCATGGGCAGGGTCATCTCACCGATTTCATCCAGGAAGATGGTCCCGCTATCGGCCACCTCAAACAGCCCGCGTTTATTCTGGTTGGCCCCGGTGAATGCGCCTTTCACATAACCGAAGAGTTCGCTCTCCAGCAGCGTCTCAGGGAATGCGCCGCAGTTGATGGAGACAAATGGCTCAGAGGCGCGGGGTGAGCAGGCATGTACGGCGCGAGCCACAAGCTCTTTGCCGGTGCCGCTTTCACCGTAGATCAATACTGTGCTGCCGGTAACCGCGATGGTGCGAATGGTCTGCTTCAGCTTCTCGATCGCAGCGCTGGTGCCGATGATGTTATCGAGGGAGTTGCGGGTAGCCGCATCGCGCTTGTAGGCGAAGTTCTGGCGGCGCAGGGTAATGGCTTCCACGGAGCGGGCCACGGCAATCTTCAACTCATCGAGCATGCCCGGGCCTTTGTGGATGTAATCGAAGGCCCCGCCTTTTACCGCCTGCACGGCCGCCTCATAATCTTCTACGGCGGTGATCAGGATGACGGAGGTTTCCGGAGAAACCTGCCGGGCGTGGCGCAGCACTTCGATGCCATCGGTCTGCGGCATCTTGATGTCGGTGATTAGAACTTCGTAGTTCGCTGAACTCAGTTTTTTCTTGGCAGCTTCACCCGCGTTGACGGTCTCGACTTTGTGGCCGTCTTTACGCATGGAGATGTCGAGCATCTCGCAGATGGAGCGCTGATCGTCACATACAAGAATACTAGCCATGAGAAACTCCCGCTCCGGCCGCGATTGAAGGTTCAGGCTCTTCTGCCGGCTTGGCCTGCGGAAGCTCCAGGATGAATTCAGCCCCTTTTCCGGGCTGAGATTGCACGGAAATCTTTCCTCCGTGTGCCTGGACAATCTGATAGACAAGCGCCAGCCCTAGCCCGGTGCCGCCTTCAAAGTGCGATTGGAATGGTTCAAAGATTTTTTCCAGCAGCTCCGGCGCGATTCCAGAGCCGGTATCGCAGAAACCTAAGCGCCATTTGTTGCTCGCTGCCTGGAGTGAAACAGTGATGGTGCCCGCCTGGTTCATGGCGCGAACGGCGTTTTCCAGCAGGTTCCAGAACACCTGCTTCAACTTATCGCCATCAACCATGGCAAATGCCTGGGTTGCGTCAAACTTGCGAACAATTTTGAGATCGCTCGATTGTGAGCGGTGTTCCAACAGCACCAGAGCGTCTTCCAGCAGGGAGACCAGGTTGGTGGAGGCGAATTTATAGCTCTTCTCGCGCGAGTACGCCAGAAAATCAGTAATGATATTGTTGAGCCGCTTCGATTCCCGCAACGTGATCTCTATCAGCAGGTTCTGTTCGTCATTGAAGTTACCGCCCCTGGAGAGCATCTGGATGGAGCCGGCAATGGAGGCCAGCGGATTGCGGATTTCATGAGCGATGCCGGCGGAGAGGCGTCCGACAGCCGCCAGCCGGTCACGCATACGCACTTCGCGTTCCAGGCGGCGAATCTCGGTGTGATCTTCAAACGTGTAGACATAACCGATGATGCCCCGCTCGGGAACACTCAAAGGCGTGACGGTAATGCCGAAAATGTTTTCTTCACCCGTAGGCGTCATCACACGCACTTCACTCTGTGCCACTCCCACTTCCAGCTTGGGCAGGCGGTCGAGAAACAACTCTGCAATGTGCCTTCCGTAAACAGCCGAAGCCGGACGCTGCAGCAGCTTCTGACCCGGAGCGTTGAGCAGGGTGATGCGTCCGCGAAGATCAGTAGTGATCAAACCACTGCGGATGGAGTGAATCACGTTTTCGTGCAGCGCCTGCAGGCTGACGAGTTCGCCGCTCTTATGTTCCAGAGCGCGTCCGGCCTGCCGCAACTTGGCTGCCAGTGCGCTGGCGAGATGGGCTACAGCCAGGTAGGCGAAAAAGTTCAGCAGCACCACCACCTGAAGCGATTTCAGGTCACCGCGTGGGGAGGTCTGGAAGGAGTGAATTTTGCCGAAGTAGGCAAGTTCCAGCAGGCCGCCAAAAAGAATGAAGCAGACCGCGGCTGTGAGATATGCCCAATAGCGGGGCAGCAGGATGGCGGCCACAATGATGAGCAGCGGGTAAAGGAAATTGAAGAACGTATCAATATCGCCCGTGACGTGCACGATGGCGGTAATGAACGCGAGGTCAGTAAAGATCTGGGTGATGGCCTGGAGCTTGTATTCGTCCCAGAGTGTGAGCAGCAGGGAAAAGAATACAGAGACGGTGAACCAGACCACCACCAGGGTGATGAAATCGCGTACCGGAACATTGCTGGGCGTGAGATTGACAATCAGCAGCTCAACGGCCAGCAGGAACGAAATGATGAGGACACGGACTTTGACAAGCCACGCCAGCCACGATCGCTCGTTAAATTTCGTATCCGCCATCTGCAAATCCCTACTTCCAGGTTAGCCTGAGAGTTTGGCGATCATCGAGAACATCGGCAGATACAGCGAGATCACGATACCGCCGACGACTATGCCGAGGAACGCGATCATGATCGGTTCCATCAGGGTGAGCAGGTTCTTGGTAGCAGCGTCTACTTCGTCTTCGTAGAAGTCAGCGATCTTCTGGAGCATGGCATCCATAGCGCCCGTGGCTTCACCAACACCGATCATCTGGGTGACCATGTTGGGGAAGACCCCGCTTTCGCGCAGGGGGTCAACTATAGTACGGCCTTCTTCCACAGACTTGCGCACTTTCATGAGGGCGCGCTCTAAAACCGCATTGCCTGAGGTGCGGGCGGTAATGGCCAGGCCTTCGAGAATGGGCACGCCAGAGGTGATCAGAGTTCCCAGGGTGCGGGTAAAGCGGGCCACGGCGATCTTGCGCAGCACAATTCCAAGTACCGGTGAATTCAGCAGGATCTTGTCGGTGGCATAACGTCCTTCAGGCTGCTGGCGGACATAACGGAGCACCAGGAAGCCAACGATCCCCAGCACGAAGAAGACCCACCAGAACCGGCCAACGAAGTTGCTGAGGCTGATAACGATCTGCGTGGGCAGCGGCAGGGTAGCTCCCATGCTGCTGAACATGTTGGCGAAGATGGGCACCACGAACTTGAGCAGCGCGCCCACGACCAGGGCCGCTATGCTGATGACCGAAACCGGGTAGATCAACGCCGATTTGACCGCCGAACGCAGCTTGACGATCTTTTCCAAATAGGTGGCAAGGCGCTGCAAAATGGTGTCGAGAATACCGCCGGCCTCGCCCGCTTCGATCATATTGGTGGTGAGATCGTCAAAGATCTTGGGAAACTGGCGCATGGCATTGGAGAGCGTGGAGCCGCCTTCAACGCTGGTGCGGACGCCGGTAAGGCATTTCTGGAAGGCAGGATTCTCCTGGTTCCCAGCCAGAATCTCAAGGCACTGCACCAGCGGCAATCCGGCATCGATCATGACCGAGAACTGGCGGAAGAAGATAGCAATGTCTTTAGTCGCTACCTTGCTGGTGCCCAGCTTGGGCAGGGTAAATTCCTTGCCTTTTTCCTTGATGGCTTTAGGGACAATGCGCTCGCGCCGCAACTGGTGCTGCACCGCGGATTTGCTCTCCGCCACACGTTCGCCGGAGATTCTTTTCCCCAGCGCGTCAGTTCCTTTAAATGTAAATACCGGCATACTGAAGACTCCTCTCGTCCTTGTCGCCTACCAGAGTTTTTGTGGGAGCGTTGCTCCCGTCTAATTCGCTTCGCTCACCCAGGACTAAAGCCCTGGGTTGGGCCCGCGATTCGTCCGCCGCGGCGGAAATCGCCAGGCGCTGATACTGCTGCTATCGTTTCGCGGTAGCCGCCATCTTGGCTGCAACTACGCCGCGGTTGATAATGTCCTGCAATTCGTCTGGCATAGATGAACGCTGGATCGCGGTTTCCATCGTGATCTGTTTCTGGGTATATAAGGTCGCCAGAGATTGATTGAATGTCTGCATTCCAAACTTATCCTGGCCGGACTGCATGGCCGAATAAACCTGGTGAATCTTATCTTCACGAATCAGGTTGCGAACTGCAGCGTTGGGAACCAGAATTTCCATCGCCATGCACCGGCCCTGGCCGCCTACCTTGGGCAGCAGTGTTTGACAAAGGACTCCTTCCAGCACCAGCGAGAGCTGCGCGCGAATCTGCGACTGCTGGTGGGAGGGGAACACGTCAATCACACGATTGATAGTGGAAGCCGCCGAGTTCGTATGCAAGGTGCCGAAAGTAAGGTGTCCGGTTTCGGCAATACGCAGGGCGGCCTCGATGGTTTCCAGATCGCGCATTTCGCCGATCAGCACCACGTCAGGATCTTCACGCAGCGCGGCGCGCAGGGCGTTGGAGAACGACTTGGTGTCAGAGTGCACCTCGCGCTGGTTGACCAGGCAGCTCTTGTTCTGGTGCACGAACTCGATGGGATCTTCAATGGTGATGATGTGGTCGTGCCGCTCGATGTTGATCTTGTCGAGCATGGCCGCCAACGTAGTTGATTTGCCGGAACCGGTAGGACCGGTCACCAGGATCAGCCCGCGGGGCTTTTCGCACAGCTTGGAAACGATCGCGGGCAGGTTCAACTGCTGGAATGACTTGATTTCGAAAGGGATCACGCGATAGACAGCGCCAACCGCGCCGCGCTGGTTGAAGCAGTTGCCACGGAAGCGGGCCAGCCCCTTCAGGCCAAAAGAGAAGTCCAGTTCCAGGTTTTCTTCAAAGCGATGCTTCTGCGCATCGGTCAGCACGCTGTAAGCAAGCTGCTTGGTTTCCGCCGGAGTCATGGGCGGCATGTCGAGCGGAGTCAGATGTCCGTGCACCCGCACCTGTGGCGGTGAATTGGTGGTGATGTGGAGGTCGCTTCCGGCCATCTCCAGCATTCGTTTCAGCAGATCACTTAACGTTACATTCATAGTTCCGTTTTCCTTCTCCGAGGTTCATTGCTTAGTGCAGGGTCTCGCGCGCGACTTCTTCCAGCGTGGTCACGCCATCCATTACTTTTCTCAAACCGCTGCGGCGCAAAGTGATCATGCCCCGCTCAATCGCCTTCTTCTTCAACTCCACGGCTGATGCGCCTATCAGGATCAACTCGCGAACTTCATCGTCTACTTCCATGACCTCGTACAATCCAGCGCGGCCTTTATAGCCGCTGCCATTACAGGTGGCGCAACCCTTGCCTTTGTAGACCTTCACGGTGCGCGATTCTTCGGCGGTAAAACCGGCTTCCAGCAGCGCCTGGGGCGACATGGGTACTTCTTCTTTGCATTCCCCGCAGATGCGCCGGATGAGGCGCTGCGCGCAGATCAGGTGAACAGCGGTAGCCACCAGGAACGGCTCAATGCCCATGTTCATCAAACGGCTGATCGTTTCCGGAGCGCCGTTGGTGTGCAGCGTGGACAACACAAGGTGTCCGGTAAGAGCGGCCTTAATGGCGATTTCTGCCGTTTCGAAGTCGCGAATCTCGCCCACCAGGATGATGTTGGGGTCCTGCCGCAGAAAGGCGCGCAGAGCAGCGGCGAAATTCAGACCGATGGATTCCTTCATCTGCACCTGGTTCACGCCGTGCAACTGGAACTCCACCGGGTCTTCGGCGGTCATGATGTTGGTATCGGGTTTGTTGAGCAGCGAAATCGAGGAGTACAGAGTGTTGGTTTTGCCGGAACCCGTGGGGCCGGTGACCAGCACCATGCCGTAAGGCTTGAGCACTGCGTGCTGGAATTTTTCCAGCGATTCCTGTTCGAAACCCAGCTTGGTCATGTCGAGCCGCAGGTTTTCTTTATCGAGCAGCCGGAGGACGATCTTCTCTCCCCACAGCGTAGGCAGGCAGTTCACGCGGTAATCCAACTGCTTTTTCTTGCCACCGATCTGCATCTTGAGCATGATGCGGCCGTCCTGCGGGAGGCGCTTTTCGCTGATGTCGAGCTTGGCCATGATCTTGACGCGCGAGGTGATCGCGTCTTTCAGTTTCATGGGCGGTGACATGATGTGCTGAAGAACACCATCAATGCGGAAGCGCACCCGGTATTCCTTCTCGTAAGGCTCAATGTGGATGTCGCTGGCGCCGCGCTTCACCGCGTCCGTGAGGATGATGTTGACCAGCTTGACGATGGGAGCCTCATCGGCGGATTTCTCCAGCTCGTTGAGGTTCATCTCCTCCTGCTCGGCCTGGAGTTCGACGTCGGCTTCATCACCCATGGAGGCCAGCAGTTCATCGACGTTTTCACCTTCGCGAGGCTGGCCGTAAGCCTTGTCGATGGCCTCCATGATGGCCGATTCAGAGGCCACTACCGGCTCAATGTTGAAGCCGGTCATGAACTTGATATCGTCCATGGCGAAGACGTTGGTCGGATCGACCATGGCGATGGTCAGCGAGGCGCCCACGCGGCTGAGCGGCAGGATCTGGTAGCGCTTGGCGGTCTCCTCGGGAACCAGCTTTACCACCGAGGAATCAATTTCGAAATATTGCAGATTGATGGCAGGAACACCGTACTGGCGGGAAAGGAAATTCGTGACCTCTTCATCTGTCACAAACCCCAGCTTGACCAGAGTGGAACTCAAACGAGTACTGGTACCGCCCTCGCGCTGGGTCTTCACGGCCTTATCTAGCTGGTCTTGCGTGATGATCTTCTCCCGCACAAGAAGATCGCCTAATCGTTGCGACATAAGTCCCGCTGGTTCCTGGTTTGGATTAACTCAAATTGCTGTTCGGAAGGCTTCGGGGGAGGAGCCACATCACGTACAAAAATGTGAGTATCTCAAAAAATATGATGGGTGACAGAAATTGTCAATCCGGAATTATTGCTTAACCAGTAGCATTTTCAATCTGTTAGGTCATGTACCTCTGGTGTCTAAAGTCTTTTGTATCCTGCTGAATTGATAGTGCCTTGCCGGTTCTGGGCGGCGAACCACGCTGACAGACAGAGATTGCCACTAAGGTGATGCCTCTACTTTGATTGCAGGCGCAGGAATTCCTGTTCGGAAAGCCGCCCAATCATGGAGGGAAATCCAGTTCGGCTGGTCTTTCTGGTGGGGGACGCTCGCGCTTTGCTGCCTGGTTGCGGGAATTGCCAGCATGGCAGGCATTACACCAGACAACTGGACGCTTCGTTCTCATGCTTGGGTTGCGTGCTGATAGCTGCTGCCGCTCTGTTACGTGGAACGTTTGTGAGTGGCTTGGAGAAGTGGAGTCCACGAAAGATCATTGTAGGGACCGTAGGAGGCTACACCCGTGAGGATGACGAGCAGAGTGGTTCACTGTATGAACAGAGATTCCTTTACGCTTTATTTATAAATCGCTTACGCCCTTTTTATACCCGCCCAGATAGCCTCGATCTGTATGATTCTCCATTACCTGATATTGGTGCTTGAGACGCTGTTCTTTGTGGGAATGGCGGGATCGCTGGTGGTGGCAATCTGGGCTTTTGTCGGCGACATACATGTGCTGTTCGATCGGGACAGGCCCAGCCATCAGCAACTACCGGTTCCGCCGCCCATCACCGCAACGCCACAGCGCGTCGCTAAATAATTACGGTTTCCTGGTACTCCCCGAAAACTCGCCGCATGGTGTCTGAAATCTCGCCTACTGTGCAGTAGCTCTCCACGGCATGAATGATATGGGGCATCAGATTCTCGCCTGAGCGGGCGGCATCCTCCACGTTTTGGATCGCTGCGTCCCAAACGCCTTTGTCGCGTTTACTGCGCAACGCACGCAGGCGCTCCACCTGGCGGCGTTCCAGAGCTTCATCGATACGCTGAATGGGAATGAGTTTTTCCTGCTCCGTCTGAAAGCGGTTCACGCCCACGACAACAGTTTCCAGCCGGTCTACCGCCTGCTGAAAATCATAAGCGGCGTTCTGGATTTCCTGTTGCACGTAACCCAGCTCGATGGCGCGCAGGGTGCCGCCCATAGATTCGATCTTCTCCAGATACAGCCGGGCGCGGGACTCAATCTCATTGGTCAAAGTCTCGATGTAATACGAGCCTGCCAGGGGATCGATGGTGTTCGGCGCGCCGGTTTCATGGGCGATGATCTGCTGCGTACGCAACGCGATGCGCGCGGATTCTTCTGTCGGCAATCCCAGGGCTTCATCAAACGAGTTGGTATGCAGTGATTGTGTGCCGCCCAGCACCGCTGCCATCGCCTGAATGGCTGTGCGCACAATGTTGTTCTCGGGCTGCTGTGCAGTGAGCGTCGATCCGGCGGTCTGCGTGTGGAAGCGCAGCATCATCGAGCGGGAATTACGCGTCTGAAAGCGCTCTTTCATGATCCGCGCCCACAGGCGGCGCGCAGCACGAAATTTCGAAACCTCTTCAATAAAATTGTTGTGTGCATTGAAGAAAAACGAGAGGCGCGGTGCAAACTTGTCGACATCGAGTCCGGCATTGATAGCCGCTTCCACATAGGCAATGGCATTGGCCAGCGTAAACGCTACTTCCTGCACCGCAGTGCTACCCGCTTCACGCATGTGGTAGCCGGAGATGGAGATGGTGTTCCACTCAGGCACATGCTCATTGGCGTAGGCGAACATGTCGGTGATGATGCGCATGGCCTGCTTGGGCGGATAGATATAGGTGCCGCGCGCGATGTATTCCTTCAGGATGTCGTTCTGCACGGTGCCATTGAGCTTACGGATGTCTGCCCCGGAGCGCTTCGCCACCGCCACATATAAGGCCAGCAGGATGCTTGCCGTGGCGTTAATAGTCATGGAGGTGGAGATCTTCTCCAGGTCAATGCCCTCCAGCAGCCGCTGCATGTCTTCTATGGAATCGATGGCAACTCCGACCTTGCCGACTTCGCCCATGGCCATGGAATGGTCAGAGTCCATGCCGATCTGTGTCGGCAGATCGAAGGCACCAGCCTTCGAGATTGGCAGGCGTATAGAGCGGCTGGGGCTCAATGTCCTTGAGTTGCTTTGTGTCGGGCTCGGCTTTGAGATCGTGAGCCATGAGTGCTCACGTCATTTTTACCGCAAAGGACGCGAAGGACGCAAAGGGCCGAGACAGAGGGTAGATCCTAAGGATTTTTCACGTGAGGTGACGGAGCACCACGCAGCAATCCTTCTGTGCTTAGATCCTCGTCGAGATCAGGCCAGTGAATGCCATAACCACCACCGGCAATTCTCCAGTTTTTTCTCTGTGCAGGCGAGGCATTCAATAGACGAGGATACCAAGCCAGAGGCACGGTAATGGTGCGTCCATCTCTCATGGTGACGCTAAGGGATTCATCAGTGATATCTACTTCGGAAACCATAATTTCAAACGTTTCCTTTGCGTCCTTCGCGTCCCTGGCGGTAAATTCGGATTACTTCTTGCTGGTCTTCTTCGCCCGCGTGAATGAAGTCACCGTCAGCCAGAGGCAAACGGTGGTAAATCCCACTGCAGCCCAGAAATGCTGCTTGTCATGGACCCAGCCATGAATGCGAATCTGCTTCACCAGGGCAGAAGCACTGATAAACGTGAATGCGGCAAAGACAAAGCCGGTCATCTCCAGCCAGAGCACGTAAAAGGTACGGCCAAACGACCAAAGCATGGCCTTAAAACCGCTGAAAAGCGCGTGGGTGAGACGGTTTTGTCCCTGTGCCTTGATAGCTTTAACGGCGGATGAGAGCATTCCAACCATTCTACCCTGAAAATCGCGAGACGCTGCCAAAGAAGTAAAACTGCCCTCCCGGGAATGGCATCCAAGATAAGTAATGGTACCTGAGGGCTGCCAGAAAGGGATTGTCACGTGAATACGCGGCTTAAAAAACTGATGAAAGAATTGGGAGAAGCCATCAACGGCTCGCTCTCTGAATCAGAGCAGATTGCGCAAGTCATCGCCAAGATCAAGGAAGAAGGCTTCGATATTTTCCTGGTTCTGGAAGCCACCATTGGCTTCAACCGCCGTGACGAAGAGGGAGGCCAGATTTCGCCTGAACTGGTAAGCACCCGCAGGAAGAATGCCGAGCCGGAGTTTTCAGTCAATGCGAACGATATACGCTTCCTGAAATCATTGCGCATCAGCGTAGATGAAGCCGCATAATTTTTATCCGTTCATCGGCCCGCGTTATGCACAGACGCCGGACTTTATTTTTTTTCCTGTTAACATCATAATTTAGCATCATAATAGGGGTTCAAAGCATGGTACTGCCCCCGTGCTTTCCTAATCTCGCGCAGCAGCAGCATAGGGGAGTCCAGCAATGAAGGACACTTTGGGAGTGTTGTTGGCGGGTGGCGCCGGAGAACGTCTCTATCCTCTTACCCGCGATCGCGCAAAACCAGCAGTTACATGGGGCGGCACGTACCGCATCATCGATGTCACCCTCTCGAACTGCATCAATTCAGACCTGCGCAGGATCTACATTCTCACGCAGTACAAGGCGCTCTCGCTCAATCGCCACATCCGCGAAGGCTGGGGCACGGTAGTGGCGCGTGAGCTGGGCGAATTTGTGGAGATCATGCCGCCCATGAAGCGCGTGAGCGATAACTGGTATCTGGGCACCGCTGACGCCGTATACCAGAACATCTACTCCATTGGCAGCGAGCAGCCCAGGTACGTGCTCATTCTTTCCGGTGATCACATCTACAAGATGAATTACCAGCTCATGCTGGATCAGCACTGCGCCGCCGGGGCCGACGTTACCCTGGCGACCATCCTGATTGATCCGAGCGAATCGTACCGTTTTGGCGTAATGGATATCGACCGCGACGGACGCATCATCGGTTTTGAAGAGAAGCCGAAAGTCACCAGGCTGCGCTCTCCTTACAACCCGGAGATGGTCTCCGGCTCGATGGGCGTCTACCTGTTCAACACCGACGTGCTGCTGCCGGTGCTGCTGAAAGATGCCGAAGATCCCGATTCTTCCCACGATTTCGGCAAAGACATTCTGCCCAGGATACTCGACCAGTACAAAATCTATTCCTACAACTTTATTGACGAGAACAAGAAGGAAGCACTCTACTGGCGCGATGTAGGGACCATCGAGGCCTACTACGAAGCCAATATGGACCTGGTGTCGGTGTCGCCGGTGTTCAACCTGTATGACAACAAGTGGCCTATCCGCACGCACCACCGCCAGTATCCTCCGGCCAAGTTTGTCTTTGGCGAGCCGGGACGCACCGGCATGGCCATCGACTCGATTGTCTCTGTCGGATGCATCCTCTCCGGCGGTGCAGTCCGCAACAGCGTGCTCTCCCCGAATGTCCGCGTGAACTCCTATTCAGAAGTGGATTCCAGCATCATCTTTTCTCACGTGAACATCGGCCGCCACTGCCGCATTCGCAACGCCATTATTGACCGCGACGTCCACATTCCCGAAGGCGCCGTCATCGGTTTTGACCCGATAGATGACGCCAAGAACTACATGGTCGAAGGCGGAATCACCATAGTGACGCGCGATTACTCGCTGTTCGAGAATCCGGTTGCCGTAGACTATTTCACATCGGAATAGTTTCACCTTATTCCCGAGCGCAGCGAAGAAACTCATATCGGGATTACGAATAATGAATGGAGCGCAGCCGCCCCCGGCTGATGTCACTTACATACCGTGCGTAAAAGCTGTGTCGCCCCTACGGGGCTCTGGCTTATCCCCACCCTTTACCCACGTCTGCCGACGTGGGCTCAATAATTACGCGCCTCCGGCGCTTGGCTCATGGTGACCTTCACGCCCTCGGCTCCCAAGCTGGATGAGCACTCGAAGCTAACGTAAGTGGCATTAGCCGCCCTCGGCTGCGCTGAAGGCAGCCCATCGGCTGCGTTTCTAAAATATCTGTTATTGTTTCCCGTTCAGCGATGAGGAATCACTTCACACTCTGGTACACCCACGGCGCGATTCTGCTATTCCTTGCTCTGCAGAACGCCAGTTGCAACCCGCAGACTCCACCTGCGGACTTCGCCAGGCGTGATTTTTCCACCCTGCCTGTTCGGGCTAAAGTGCACACAGATGGCGACCCGGATTGGCTGGCCTCGGGCTTTGGGTCCCTATGGGTTTCCGTGCCCAAGCTTAACCAGATCGTGCGCATCAATCCCGCAAATAACAAGGTTCGCGCGCGAATTCAGGCAGGTCTCGAGCCTTGTTACGGCATTGGAGTTGGAACGACGCGTCTCTGGGTGCTGAACTGCAAGAGCCAGACTCTTACGCGTATCAATCCGTGGAAGGGAAGAGTGGATTTGAGCGTCCCGGTCAACATCGCGCCGCATGGAGAGGGCAGTATCGCGGTGACTCGAAGTTCGGTGTGGTTTGTGAGCAATGAAGATGGACACTCCTCCACTCTGGTGCAAATGGACTTGCGCGGAAAAGTGAAGTCCAGAATCAATATCGGGACCGAGTCTTCTGTTGTAACTGCGGCATTCGGTTCCATCTGGATTACAAGTTCCGGTGAAGCGAAGATTTACCGCGTGAATCCTGTGAGCCGGAAGGTGATAGCCACCATCAGCATAGCGGCGATGCCGCGTTTTACCACGGCAGGAGAAGGTTCGCTGTGGGTGCTCAGCCAATCCGACGGAAGCGTCGCTCGCATTGACCCAACCCGAAACAGGGTTGCCGCTACAATTCAGGCTCATGTTCCCGGGACAGGTGGCGATATCGCATGTGGCGGCGGTATCATCTGGGTGGCTGCGGCCGGAACGCCCGTAACCAGAATTGATCCCAGGCGCAACAGGGTGATCGACCAGTACGGCAACTACAAGGGAGCAGACGCCATCCGCTTTGGGTTTGGATCGGCCTGGGTTTCAGACCACGGCAAGGGCGATCTTTGGCGAATTGATGCTGCAAAGATGTAAGCCCGAGAAGCATTCGATCCGGCAAAGCTGCGCAGAACCAATCCAACCTGCACGCTTTCGGGAAGCATCTTTCTTAGTGTATCTGCCGGTGCAGAACTGTTCCCCTGATTGGAGTGCGAGTGTCCAACAGTTACAAACCCGGCGACGTGGTACCGGAAAGCGGTATCTACAAAGTCCAGCACGATTCGCATCGCCTGATGCACACCGCCACACTTCTACGCGAAACACTGTTCCCGCTGTGCAGGCACTGTGGACAACGTGTACGCTTTGAACTGCGGCGGCAGGTCAAAAGTTCACAGGTACCGGCGTTCCGAGATACGGCTCATCTGAAGGAATATCCGTTGCCAGACTCGCCGTTCGAAGTCGCGGCGTAAAACTGAAACCTTACCGCTGATGACGCTATAGCAATTTTCGAAATGCTGTAGGGTTCTTGATCGTGCTCAAACAGTTTCGTGAGAACGCCTCGATGCAGCATGATTTGAATAAATATCCTCGGGGTTTCCTTCGGCTTCGCTCAGGACAGGCTCTCCGCTCCGTCCCCGCTCCTACGTCGGTCGGCCTCCGGTTGATTGAATGACAGGGGGTGAGTAAATTCCCTACACATTAACCGGAAATGCTCTGGTTTGACTGATTCACGCAGATAAAATCAAAGACTTGAAAATCAGGAACTCTCTTTTTCTCCGACGACGATCTTGCATCAGGGCTGATGTTCGGATGACCGGATGACCTGATTTTCAGATCACCCAGTCTCCCGGTCTCCATCACGGTCTGGTGTCGATGACTGTTGTCACATTACCTCCAGCAGCACCGGCGGTGAAGTTGGGACTGGTAATGTACAGCAATCCATGGATGAGATCGATGGCCGCATCTGACGGATTTGGATCGATGTTCAGGCGATCGATGATCTGCCGGGTGTTGCCGTCAATCACATCCACCACATTCTGGCTCTGGAAGGCTGTGGCCACATAGATGCGGTTTGTGAACGGATTCACCACTACAGGCGCAGGGTTCTGGTCCGTCTGGATCGTGGCAATGACGGTGTTCGTATTGGTATCGATTACGGCAAGGTTGTTGGTATCCGGCGTAAAGCCTTCATTGGACGCATAAGCGAGATGGCGGACGAAGTCCACCCCTATGCCGGTGGTAAACCGGCCACTCGGAATCTGCGCCAGTACGGCATTGGTGGTGCCATCCAGCACAAAAACGGCGCCGTTAAAATTCTGCGAAGGCACGTAAACGCGATTGGCAAAGATATCTACGGCTGCCCTCTGCGCCAGAGGAACAGAAATCGTCGCGGTGATGGTGTTTGTCTTGCCGTCAATGATCTGCACCGTGTTGCAGAAGAATTCGCTGACATAAATTTTGTTGGTTCGGGGATTCACTGTGAGCCGTCCGGCATTGCAAACCGGAATACTGGTCAGGATCTGTTTTGTCCTTATATCCACCACGTAAACGCGGCCAGCGCGGGGATCGGATGCATACAGCCTTGAAGTAACCGGGTTGACCGCGACCGCTCCGAACTCGGGGTTGTTCCCGCCGGCATCAGGAGGAAAAGTGATGGTGTCAACAATCGTATTGGTCCTTTCGTTGATGACAGAGATGGTCGGGGTAAAGAAATTGGCAACATAAACCAGACGGGTGAGAGGATTCACGTCTACACCCTCCGGAACGGAAGACGGTATGGTGGCGATTGCCGACTCCGCTGCACATTGGCCTGTAAATGACAGGGCTGAAAACAGAATTGCGAATGAAAGCAGACGCGTGGACAACTTCATGTGGCACCTTTCTTTAACCTGTCTCTGTACAATGCGGTTCCTTCAGGGGAACTGGTAAGGTGCCGTTGTACAGTCAGGTACTTTGAATTGCTGGGTGAGATGCCGCTGAATTTCAGCAGGGATGCACGTTCTAAGGTGCCGGCAATAGAGTGCTGAGAGAAGAAAATTACCTTAGAAATTTACAGCGGTTCCTTTGCGCCCTTCGCGTTCTTTGGGGTGAGAGAAACGGTTTTCATTTACTCATCTACCAAATTACCCATTTGCCAGATGTCTTCAGGCTGAAGTTGCAAGCGCCTCTGCGGCAGTTTCCTGTGCGGGTTCAGAGGCATACCTTCGCGAACCTTCGATTCTGGCAATGCGGATTGCGCCGTACGCAGGCAGCGAGGTCATGGTAATGAATATGAGCAGCAGAGAAAGAAAGACCGTTTTGGATTGTGGGTTCAAAAATACGTTCATGGCAGATCCGAAAGCAAGAAAAAACGAAAGACCACTTACGGGGAAGGCCAGCAGGAGTGAAAGAGTGCCAACCAGGCTGCGCCGCAGTTTGCCCAGAGCAACATGGAAGGGCTGCAGTTGCGCCGGGCTGTCTTGCCATTGGAGTTCCGCGCGTCCCCAGCTGTAGAAGACGAATGCTGAGAATGAGAAGAAACAAAAGGGAATGATGAAGCCGAGCACGTTGGTAAATGGATGCTTGAATACCTGGATAGATCCCATGGCCACGATCAGCATGCAATTCAGCAGAAACACAATTTGCGCCAGGAATACCCGCAGTTGCTCCGGCATGTGAAAGAAAAAGAAGCGGGTGTTGCGGCGGTGGGCCGCTCCCAGGACACGCCGGCGCTCTTCCAGAGCCCAGTGGTGAAACAGGAAGCCCAACAGGAAAGGCGTGCCGACTTCAAGAAGGTATCCCAGGTGCACTGATGCGTGTTTCACCATGGCTATGGCCACAGCGCCGATCACACAGGCATAAGTAAGCAATACAAACGTAACACTGCGCCAGCCTTTAGGACGGAAAAACAGAAATATCTTTTGCGCCGGATTCAGATGGGAGTTGGGATCTTTTTCCAACGCCAGGAGCTTGAGATTCAGCTTGTCAATATCCTGCAGGGCATGCTCAAGAGAGACCTGCACTTCCTTATGCAGAGCAAGATTCTGCTCTTCCGGCAGCTTGGCCGTAGAAAGCTGTGACAGGAATCCCACCAGTTCGCCGGCCCGGTGCAGCTCCTTGTTTCTTCGCGCTATCACGTTGACGCGGCTATGGGTGTATTGAATGAGGCTCCTGGTCAGGGCCAGCACGGAACCGAATACCACGACAATGATCTGGATCTGCTCTTTGAATTCCTTGAGAGTGAAAAGATATTTTCCGACTTGGGTGATCTCGGGGCCTGCCAGCATAAGTGTCCGTTCAATAAATCAGGAAATGCGGCTAGATTTTACCCCAGAAGTAAAAGACATCCCACAGATTTATGCGCTGTTGCTCCCACCCTGAATCAGCGTTCCTCCGTTTTTCATCAGTGGTAAGGTTTTTGTCTGATCTCCGTGGCGATTTGATATTACGTGCCAAACATCTGCAGTTGCTGCTCAGAGGGTTGCGGCATACTGGGTTTGCGGGTTTTCACCAGGTTGCGCAGCCCCAGCCTGTACTTTTCGCCGTACTTCTTCACCAGCGTGGAAATCCGCTTGTGATACTCCTCAGGCAGGTAAGCCCTGCCTTCGTAGCGCTTCTTATAAAGAGGAACAAGCTGCGGGAACTTTTCTTCCAGACATGGCATGAAGACTTTTTCCGAGCAGGGCTTCAAAAACAGCGGGTTGGCATGGACATACGCGGCCCCGGCCTCCGCAGCAGCTTTGATGGTTTTCTCCAGTTCCAGCGGCTGATCGGTGATCCCAGGCAGCACCGGGCAGACGTTTACCCCGGTGCGGATGCCGGCCTCGGTGAGTTTCTGCACCGCCAGCAGGCGCAGATCGGGGCGGGGAGCACGCGGCTCCAGGATACGAGCCAGGTCCGTGTTGGTGGTGGTGACCGTGATGTGAATAGAGAGCAGGTTGTTTTCCGCGATTCTCTTCAGAACCTCAATATCGCGCAGGATGAGATTGGATTTGGTGACCAGGCCGATATCGAATCCCTGGTGGCGGGCAAACTCCTCGAGAATCGCGCGGGTGATGCCAAAGCGGCGCTCGGCGGGTTGATACGGGTCAGTCGCGGTGCCAATGGCGATGTCTTCACCGGCCCGTACTTTCTTCAACTCCTGCCGCAGCACCCAGGCAGTGTTCTGCTTCACGTAGATTTTGCGCTCGAAGTCCAGGCCGTCACGCAACTCCATGAACTCGTGCGTGTATCGGGCATAACAATACTTGCAGGCGAATTCACAGCCGCGGTAGGGATTGATCATCCAGACAAAGGGCATGCGCGGGGCAAGGCAGCGGGTGAGCACCGAGCGATTTTCCAGGGTGATGTACTCGACGTTGTGGCCTTCGTCTACGGCTTCGCCTTCAGCCGCCAGTTTGGCAATACCTACCAGCCGTTCACCGGGCTGGAGTTGAGGGAAAAGAGAGCAGGAGGACATGTTCAGCATCTACTTTCGCTTTTTGTTCACCCATAACCATAGCAGGCGATAGGGCGAAAGTAAAGCGAAAATGCGGGGTAGTTAAGCGCTGGGAAATGAAAGAAGCAACAGAGACAAGCTCCGTAGGGGCGGCACAGCGATGTTGTTGGCTGTCTTGTCCTAAGGGCATTGGAGTCAAGGCTAACAGCCAACGCCTAGCGGCTATTTTCAGTAGCCTTCTTCGGCGCCGGAATCCTGATGTCGATGGGGGTTACCTTCCCGAAGGTGGCCAGATCGCGGTCAAAGTCCCTGGCATTCCCCACCACCAGCACCGCCAGTTTTTCCGGATGGACGTATTTTTTGGCGACGCGGTTCACATCCTCAGGAGTTACTTTCTCGATTCCGGCGCGGTAGCGTTCCAGCGAATCCTGCGGGTAACCATAGAACTCGTACGACATGCGCTCGCCCAGCACCTTCTCTTTGGAATCGAACGAGAAGATGAACGAGTTGAGAATGGAATCTTTAGCCTTGTGGATTTCTTCCTCTTTGACGCCGCCATTGACCAAGTCGGCAATCTGCTTGTTCAGCGCATCAATGGCTGCCGCCGTACTGCCGCTCTTGGTACCCATACTGATACGGAGCACACCAGGATGATCATAAGCAGCGCCTACGCCTCCGCCCACACTGTAAGCGAGCCCTTCTTTGGTGCGGATGTTCGAGACCAGCCGGGAAGAAAAGCCTCCACCGAATAGTTCGTTCATGACTTCCACAGCGTAGAAGTCAGGATTGCGGCGTTCGATGCCTAGATCCACTATTTCGATCGCGCTTTGATTCACATCATCTTTTTCAATGAAGTAAATTCCGGGTGTGGGGTCATGGAAGGAAATCTGACTCTTGGGGAATGGCTCGCCCTGGGGAAGCTTGCCAAACATATCGCGCAGCTTGCGCTCCATCACTGCTGCATCAAAGTCTCCGGTAACGCCCAGGATCATGTTATTGGGCGCTACGGTGCGCTTGTGCCATTTCACAAGATCATCACGGGTGATCGCGGCAACGGTGTCATACTCCGCGATGCGGGCATAAGGATTATCCGCACCATAAGCCAGCCGCGTGGATTCGCGCTGGGCGATCTGGTTCACGTCATCGTTGCGCCGCGAAATGAAGCTGGCGACTTCCTGTTTGGCCAGATCAATCTTCTCCTGGCGGAACTCCGGGTTCTCCAGAATGTCCAGCACCGCCGGCAATACCTGGTCAAAGTCTTCTTTCAAGGATGACCAGCTAAGAAAGGTTGAATCGGCGCCGTCGAAGGTCTCGACCCGGGCCGCCTTCATCTCCAGTTCATCGTCAAGCTGATCACCGGTCTTGCTCTTAGTGCCGCCCGTGCGCCAAACCTCAGAGTAGATGTCCATCAGCCCGGTTTTATCGGCAGATTCATCACGTGAGCCGCCGCGGATACGAAAGGTTCCATCGATCAACGGCAGCTCATGGTCTTCCTGCAGAAACACGATTAGTCCGTTGGGCAATTCCACCCGTTTCGGCTCCTGCGGATGGAACTGGTGCAATGGAGGTATGGGTATCTGTTTCCACGAGGTGGCCCCGTTCGCATTTGAAGACGATGTTTTCTCCGGCTTGCCCGACGAAGGCTTCTTTGCGGTCGTCTGGGCCATAGACAAAGAGAGGGAGCAGGCCAGCAGAAGAAGGAAAGCTGAAATCCGGCAGGTCTTCGTCATTATTGCTGTGCTCCTTTATCCGCGGCTGCCGGGGCTTGTGGCTGCTCGGTTTCGATCATCGCGATTGTCCGGTTCTCGTCACTGAACGTCTTGTTGGCTACACGGCGGATGTCCGCCTTTGTGACGTGCTCGATACGGTCAATGTCACGGAACAGTTCGCGCCAGTCGCCATAGCGGGCCTGGGCGGTTCCCAGTTGTGAAGCCAGACCCTGATTGTCTGCAAGCCCGCGTATGAGATCGGCCTTGGCGCGGGTCTTCACCGATTGCAGCTCTTCATCGCTGACATCCTGAGTTTTCAAATGTTCAATTTCATCGTGAATGGGCTTCTCCATCTCTTTGGCCGGGTGTCCTTCAGAAGGAACGGCGAAGAAGTAGAAAAGGCTCGGATACTTGCTGCCGGGAAAACTGCCTCCCTCGGCGGCAACCGCAATTTGCTTGTCGCGCACCAGCGAGCGGTAGAGGCGAGAGGTACGTCCTTTTGAGAGCAGGTCTGAGAGCACGTCATACACGGCGTCATCGGGATCGCGAAAATCCGGACGATGATAGCCCTCGATATACAAAGGCTGGCTGTGTTCGTGCAGGATGGCCTCGCGGGTCGCGCGCTGTGGCGGCTCGCTGGTGCGCAGCGGTTCCGGCGCAGGTGCGGCAGGGATGCGCCCAAAATATTTCTCGATGACCGGCATCGCCTCCGAGGCTTTCAGGTCTCCGACCACGGTAATGACGATGTTCGCCGGAACGTAATACTTGTGATAGAAGTTAAGCGCGTCGGTGGCCGAGAAGGCGCGAAGATCGGAAGGATAGCCAACCACCGGGCGTCCATAAGGGTGCGCAAAGTACGCCGAGCCCAGGAATTGTTCAATCAATCGTCCTTGCGGAGAGCTGTCAGTGCGCAGGCGACGCTCTTCATAGACCACGTCACGCTCTTTATAGAACTCGCGCATTACCGGATGCAGGAACCGTTCTGACTCAAGATAGGCCCACAATTCCAGACGGTTTTCCGGGAACGAATAGAAGTACCCGGTTTCATCCCAGTTGGTAAAAGCGTTGATGCCCACGCCACCCTGGCTCTCGATAATCTGCGAGAACTCATTCGGCTTAACGTATTGATTGGCGGCTGCAACAGCGTCCTTCCAGGCTTTTTCCAGTTCCGCCAGTTTTTTAGGATCGCGCCCGGTTTCTTTCAAGTTTTCTTTCAGGTAAGCAGCGTAGGCCACTTCTACTTTTGCAAGCGCTACTTTCTCAGCGGCATAGTCCCTGGTGCCGATCTTGTCTGTGCCCTTAAATGCCATGTGCTCGAACATGTGCGCCAGGCCGGTGATGCCCAGCACTTCCTGCGCCGCGCCGGCGTCAACGTGCGTATAGAAGGAGAAGACCGGAGCCTCAGGCCGTTCAACAATCACCACGGTCAAGCCGTTGGGCAGTTTTTTCACCGTGGTTCTTTTTTCAAAAGAAGCCAGATCCTGGGCTTGAAGTGTGGCAGCAAAGAACAGAAACAGAAAAACACTTGCAATGGAGCGTAAAAACACATTTCTCATAGGAGTCATATATTAGGATACCGCAGGAACTTAGGTTGGCTGTAGCCCTTGGATAGCACTCGGCCAAGTCAGGCATGACCTTCCATCGCGACTTCCGATCGCCCGATCACGGCGATCTCCCGATCCCCCGATTCTTCCGCTTGGTTTATCATTGTCCGCTTATGAAAACCGCCAGGCTGATGTTTCTATCGCTGATTGTCTTCTGTGCTGTATCGACCTTTGCTCAAACGCGTCCATTCACCGTGGAGCAGGTGATGAGTTCGCCTTTTCCCACCGATCTCACCACTGCAAAGCAGTCGCCCCGTATGGGCTGGGTCTTCAACCTGAAAGGCGAACGCAATGTCTGGGCGGCGGATGCGCCCGGCTTTCAGGCGCGCCAGGTCACGCATTACCAGGGTGATGATGGCCAGCAGATTCTCAGCCTGCGTCTTACTCCGGATGGACGCGCGGTCGTTTATGCCCGTGGTTCAGAAACCGGCAGGGAAGGCCATGTAGCCAACCCCACCAGCGAACTCAAGGAGCCGAAGCAGCAGGTGTGGGCCGCCGATGTCGAGACCGGCAAACCCCGCCTGCTGGGCGACATGGGTTGCGAGCAGGAGGACTGCGCCGACATCCAGATTTCTCCCGATGCACAATGGGCCGTGTGGACGGCAAAACATCATTTGTGGCTTGCGCCGGTTGCCGCAGATAAACCTGCGCGCCAGCTTACCGAGTTGCGCGGCGATGAAAGCGGTGCGCAATGGTCGCCCGACAGCAAACACATCGCCTACATCTCTGACCGCCACGACCACAGCCTGGTGGTGATTTACGATCTTTCTCCCGAGCGCGTGCATTATGTCGCGCCCAGCGCTGACCGCGATCTGGTAGTGCGCTGGTCAGCAGATGGCAAGCAGCTTGTCTTCATCCGCACCGGAGGCCAGCAGAATCATCTTCCTCTTATTCCGCAGCGCCCGCGTCCCTGGGCCATCTGGCTGGCCGATGCCACAACCATGGAGGCGCACCAGGTGTGGCACAGCAGCAACGATCTGAATGGCTCTTTCCCTCCATTTGCCCTGGAGTCGCTGAAGTTTGCCGCTGGCGGAAGGATCGTTTTCTGTTCGGAGCAGGATGGAAGAAATCATCTCTATTCAGTCTCTACCGAGGGCGGCAACCCAGTGCTGCTGACGCCGGGCAACTTTGATGTGGAAGATGTGGAGCTCACGCCCGATGGAACGGCCCTGCTCTATACCTCGAATGAAGATGATGTAGACCGCCGCCACGTCTGGCGCGTGGGTGTTTCCGGTGGGCCGCAGCAGGCGGTGACCCGGGGGAAGACCATTGAGTGGCAGCCACACATGCTTGCAGACGGGAAGACCATTGTTTGCCTGGGCTCTACCGCGACTTCTCCGGCCATGCCGTACCAGTTGACTGCTCATGGCAGAGAGATGATTGCCGGGAATGTGCTGCCTCCTGATTTTCCATCAGCACAACTGGTGGAGCCGCAGCAGGTCACCTTCCGCAGCGATGATGGGCTGGAGATTCATGGGCAGCTCTTCGTCCCGCGCAATCACCCGCAAAAAGCCCCGGCGCTGATCTTCGTCCACGGAGGCCCGCCCCGCCAGATGCTCCTCGGCTTCCATTACATGTACTACTACCACAACGCCTATGCCGAGAATCAGTATCTTGCCGGCCTGGGCTATGTAGTGCTCTCGGTGAACTATCGCCTGGGCATTATGTACGGGCGCGCCTTCCGTGAGGCCCCAAACAGTTCGTGGCGCGGCTCCAGTGAATATAAGGACGTAGTGGCGGGCGCGAAGTATCTCCAAACGCTCCCGTATGTCGATGTAAAGCGCATCGGCATCTGGGGCGGTTCTTACGGTGGACTGCTCACCGCACTGGGACTTTCGCGCAATTCAGACATCTTCGCTGCCGGCGTGGACTTTCACGGCGTGCATGACTGGTCAACCCAGCTTCGTTTCTTTGTGGAAGGTCCCAATGGCCCGCCCGATACTCAGCAGGCTGCGAAACTGGCCTATGACTCGTCACCTGTGGCCACGGTCTCGCAATGGAAATCACCGGTGTTGCTGATTCATGGCGATGATGACCGTAACGTTCCCTTCCAGGAGACCACCGATCTGGCCCAGCGCCTGAAGGCCCAGAATGTGGAATTCGAAGAGATCATCTTTCCTGATGAGATTCACGATCTCCTGCTATGGCGAAGCTGGGTGCGCGGCTACACAGCCACCGCAGATTTCTTCAACCGCAAATTCGGCGTGCACTGAAGGGTTACTCACCAATGCAAAATCGAATTATGTAGGGGAGAAATTGCGGACTGGGAAGAGCCGAGTTGGAAAGACAATGAGCCAGGGAGCACCAAGTCGGGAAAAGAATGAGGCAGGGAGCACCGAGCCAGCGAAGCTGGCGCTATTCTTCTAGCCCACAACGCAAGCTGTCGGGTACGCGGAAGAAAAGAACGCTGAGCCCGCGAAGCGAGCGACATTGCTCTGCGGTTATTTCGGATTTGTCTCGATGGTACTCATCTGCACTGTAGCCATATCTTTCTTCCTGCGCCAGAAGAGATACAGAGGAGCGCCTAAAAGCACAATCCCGATTCCTGCTCCGGCTTCGCGCGGTTTTTCCAGCATGGCATTCACAGCCCAGATGGTGCCCAGGATTACATAAAGTGCCGGAAACCATGGATACCCGGTGCAGCGGTAAGGCCGGGGCGCGTCGGGCAGCTTGCGCCGTAGGATGAACACCGCGAACACCGTCAGCACATAGCTCAGCACCATCATGAACATCACGTAGGTAAAGAGCTGGTCGTAGCGTCCGCTGAGCACCAGGATCACGGACCATACCCCCTGCAGGATCAGACTCCATACCGGAGTGTGCCAGCGCGGATTTACTTTGGCCAGGGCACGAAAGAAGACACCATCTTCCGCCATGGCATAATAAACGCGCGCGCCGCTATTGATGCATGAGGCCATGGCCCCAAAGCAGGAAAGCGCGATCATCGCCGCCAGCCAGTTCGCAGCCCTAGGTGAGAACATGGCCACCGCAGCGCCCTGCGCTACCGCCTCCTGCGACCCGATCTCGGTCATGGGCAGCGCATAGAGATAGACCGCATTGATGGCCAGATAAACCACGCCCACAATCGTGAGTCCCAGGATCAGGGCGCGGGGAAGATTGCGCTGCGGGTCCTTTACTTCACCCGCTGACCATGTGATGTAGACCCAGCCATCATAGGCCCAGAAAACCGCAATCAAGGCCACTCCCATGGCGCTGAACAGGGGAGGCGCATTTTCGGGCCTGGGCAGCGCGGCTGAGTAGTGGCCCCATGATCCTTTGCCGATTGCCAACCCTAAAACCACGAACGCCGCGATGGCCGCAAACTTCGCCCATGTGGCGATGTTCTGCAGAATAGCGCCACGACGTACGCCAAAGATATTGATGATGGTCTGCACGGCAATGGCCGCAACCGCAACCAGGTGCCCGCGGGTGAGTGTCAACGCGCCGAGCGAAAGTACTGCCCGGCTGGCATTGAGCGCGGGGAAAATGCTGCCGATGTACGTGGCAAATCCCGCGCCCAGGGCGGCAATGGTTCCGGCAACGCTGACGGTAAAGATCATCCAGCCATAAAGGAAAGCGACGAACTCTCCATACGCCTCGCGGACGTAGACATACTGCCCTCCCGCTTCCGGGAACATCGCTCCCATCTCCGCGAACGCAAAGCAGGCCAGCATGGTAATGACCATGCCGATGGCCCAGATGGAGAGAAACAGCAGCGGCGTGCGGGTGTTGATGGCGATATCCCTGGCGGTAAGAAAAATGCCGGAACCGATGATCCCGCCCGACAGCAGCATGATGGAATCAAGCAATGACAGGCCGCGGATAAGTTTGGCGTCTTTTTCCGGATGCGAGGCTGCAGGCATTGCCAACAAACTAACACAGCGCAGGCGGGACAGAACAAATTTTTGCCGCTGATCAACGCTGATTACGCTGATTTTAGTGAACTCACCACAGATCAACACTGATGAACACAGCGTAGCGAAGCCACAACCAAAACCTTTTAACCGCAGAGGACGCAGAGGACGCAAAGGTAACAAAAGTAGTTGATGTGTATTGAATTTGGCGGTGTGTTGCTCCCTATGGACCGCACGCGCCCTTGGCTGCGCGGGAGAATTCGTCGCAAGCAAAGAAGAATTCGATCGTTAGTAATACAGATTTTTCGAGAGCTGGATCCGGTGTGTCGATTTTCTCTAATCCTCTGCGCTCTCTGCGTCCTCTGCGGTAAGAGTCGTTACTCGACTTTCGTCTCACCATTCATGAGTGCCAGCCGCACACGCGGCAGCCCGGAATGCTCTTCGATTCTTTCCGCCAGGGCCGTGGAGTGAGTTGTGATCCACAACTGCGTGTACTTTGAAGCATGAACAATCAGCCGCGCCAGTGCGCCGATGAGATCGGGATGCAGGCTGGTCTCCGGCTCATTCAAAGCCAGCAGTGCCGGCGGACGCGGACTGAGAAGCGCGGCGCACAAGCACAGGAAGCGCAGTTGTCCATCAGAAAACTCCCGCGCCTGCAGCGGACGCAACAGTCCTGGAATCCGCAGCTTCATGCTGAAGGATGTCTCAATGGACTCGATGAGCAACTCAGCTCCGCCGAACGCCTCGGCAATCGCCTCTTTCAACGCGCTGTCTTCACCAACTTCAAGGATGGTCTGCAATGCGGCGGCCAAGTCGTGGCCATCTGTGCCCAGCACCGGAGTCTGCACTCCAATCTGCGGCTGGCGCAAGGGCGACTCCAGGTCAGTGCGGAAGTGATGATAAAAACGCCAGCCCAGAATTTCATGGCGCACGGAGGAGATTTCCGGATACAGGTGAGGATCGATGATCTGCGAAAGCACCGACTCCTGTTTCAGAATCTGGAATGGATAGACGACCATGTTGCCTTCCGCATTGCGCAGCCAGGCGGAAGGTTCATCGCGTTTCAGCATCAGCACCCGCCGCCTGGTTCCTGCCGGCCAGATGTACTCTTCTTTTACGCGCGGATCGAGCGTAAACATGGTCTGCAAGGCAAGTTCATTCGGGGCCGGCAAGCCAGCCTGTAACTCATAGCCAAAATCTTCGCCCTCGAATTCCAGAATGATTCTTTTCGGAGGCTTCTTGCGCTGGTACCGGATGCGCTCGCCACCCGCCCAGAAAACACTGGGTGTGCCGCCTTCCTCAGCTATGGCCAGCGCAAACTGTCCCTGGGCAGCCCGCCCGATCAGCACCAGAGAGTTGTAGAGATTCGACTTGCCGCACCCATTGGGCCCAGTCAAAACATTGATGGGCTGTAGCTCAAGACTCAACTCTCGAACCGACCGGTACCCGGCAATGTGGATGTGCTTGATCATCCTGCAAAACAATACCAGAAGCTCATGCAAAATCTGTGTTGGAATTCGTTCTAAGCCTTAGTGAATGTTTGAATACAGAAAGGCTCGTGTGGCACAGCCGCCCTCGGCTGTGCGGAATGAACTGTAAGAATGGAAGAAAGACAATATATTTATCGCCGCAACCTCCCTCACATTGAGAAAACCGGACGTGAACACTACATAACTTTTGTGACTTACAACCGGTGGAGACTTCCACCCATCGCTCGCGACCTTGTCCTTAAGCACTGCCTGCATGACAACGGCTTAAAGATGCATCTCCATAGTGTGGTCGTCATGCCTGATCACGTGCATATGATCTTCACACCCTTGTCTGCCCACAAGTTCGAGCCCTTCAGCTTCGAAGAGGTGATTGGATGTATTAAGGGTGCCTCTGCTCACTCGATCAACAGAGCTCTCAAAAGGCATGGACATGTTTGGCAGGATGAATCATTTGATCATGTACTTCGTTGTGCAGAGCAATTGAATGAGAAGATCCAATATGTGCGGGAGAATCCGGTTCGAAAGAGATTGGTTTACAGAGCCGAGGATTACAAGTGGCTGTGGCAAGAGTCTCCCCGCACAGCCGAGGGCGGCTGTGCCACACGAGCCTCAATGACTTCCAAATACTCGTTTCAGGAAATGAACCCACGAGAACCTTGCTCTTGCTTTCAGAAACCGCTTTCTTTCAAACCCACGCGAAGCGGTCTCCAGATCCTGCATAGGAACTGCAGCCATGGCCTGTGATTCTTCCACTGACAATCCATGTGCCATGGCAACTGCAGCAGGATCGGCAAAAAAGCTGCTACGCACTTTTCCATCTGTATAAAGCAGTGCCAGGAAGCGTTCTACATCAGCTTGCATGTTGCCGGACCTTTCTCTTTCTTCCTATCGCCATTGCTGCGCGTGCCATCTCCACTTCACGCAGCAGCAACGACATCTCCGGATAAGCGCCATCGCGTTCGAGAATTACCGTCAGCGGTTGTTCGGTCCTCGCTGCAACTTCCGAGAGAAGCTCATAAACTGGTTGCGGCGTTTCGTGCAGGTGATCGTCGAGCAGGTACTGCCTGCTGCCATCCGGAGAGCTGATCCACTTGCCACCCGCGATGTGAATGCAACGAACTCTTTCGAGCGGAATCTCCGCCAGAAACTGCAGCGGATCAAATCCAAAGTTGGTGGCATTTGCATGGACGTTATGAAGATCCAGCAGCAGCCCGCATTCGCTGTCAGCGATGATCTGTGAAATCCATTGTGGCTCCGTGAGTGAACTGCAGGGCGGCTGTATCAAGGTGGCAATGTTTTCCATGCAGGGAGCGGCGCCCACCATCTTTGCAGCCCTGGTCACGTTCCATACGGCACAGTCCACTGACTCCTGGGTACGCGGCGGGGCGGCAAGATGTCCAATTTCGCGGCCACCGGCGCGCACGAAGGCCAGATGTTCTGACCAGGCTTCCGGCTGTACGTAGTTCACCAGCCGCGCAAACCGATCCAGCCGATTGCCGTCCACTTTTTCAGCGCCGGCCAGGCCGAGATCGACTCCATGAATATGGATTGGAACCTCTCTGGCCAGCGACTTCAAGGCGCGTTTCTGCTGATCGTCGCCGGTGAGGCGATCGTTGCCCAGCACCTCCAGCACATCGATCTTGTCGAGCGAGGCGAAGATGCTGCCGGCCAATTCCGGCCGCCAGCCGAGACCAACTCGATCTTTCTTCATCTTATCCTCCACAACCACCACAGCCACCTCCTCCGCAGCCGCCTCCACCTCCACTATCTCCGCCGCCGCTGGAGCTGGTGTCGATCATTCCAAGGTCGCGGAGATACTGCACCTGGGGCACAGTGGCAACACCGAACAAGGCGGCCGCCCACAGCAGGTCGGCTCCAGCCGGCTTGTCTTTCCTGCGGGGCGAACCTTTCAAGCGGGAGAAGAGCGACTGCGCATTCTTAAGATAATCATTGCCCACGGTGGTACGCCGCGGGTTCCCAACCACGATCGCGACGAGTGAACCAACCACGGTGAGAATGATCAGAAAGCCAATATTCTTGTGTCCCCGCGCGATGGCCACAAAGAGCTTGATGATGGAGACGCCCAAAAGCAGCAGTACCGCTTTCACAACCCGGGAACGACGCTCCTGTTTGATGGCAGTATCGGGAAGAAGCTTCTGCCTGCGCAACCGGTTGTCATACTCCACGCACGAATTGAGCTTGGGCGCCAGGTTCAGCAGTTCGCGCGGTGTGCTGAAGTTGCGCTTGAAGTAGTCCAGCACCTCTCTCTCGATTTGCACAGGACTGGTTTGCAGCGCCGGGTCTTGTGAGATGGTGAGCGTCTTCTTTTCTACCTTCAGTGCGCCACGGTCGACCAACGCCATGGTGGCTGCGTTCACCGCCGCCCCTGGACCACCCGCGAGAAATGCATAAAGATAAGGATCATTCAGCTCCTGGGGCGGCAGCAGGCCAGATTCTCTGGAGCGCCGCAGGAAAACCACTGCCAGCAGCGTAGCTGCCAGCAACAGCAGGTAGAAAACCAGGAATTCGGGGCCGCGAAGATCAAACGGGTTCATCTCGCCTCCTTAGATTTCTAGATTTCCTGCTGCAGTTCAAATGCATCATCCTCCACATCCACCGCAACCGCCACCACAACCGCCGCCGCAGCCACCACCGCCCCCGCATCCTCCACTACATCCGCTGCTGTCACCTCCTCCACCGCTGTCGCCCCCACCTCCTCCCCAGTCCAACCAATCGTAGCCTATCCCTTGTCCTGCCGGAGGCCGGGCTAACTCACGAAGGTAATAGGCCGAGGGCACAGCCGCGATGCCGAACAGAGCCGCCATCCACAGCAGGTCGGCGTCCGCTGGATTGACCTTTTCGCGTAGACCCGAAAAGAGCGCACGCGCATTGTCGAGGTATGCATCTCCAAGCTGCGTGCGCCGGGGAGCCCCAACTTTGAACGCAAGCACGATCGCAATGATGGTGAGAAGAACCAGAAATCCGATGTTGGTATGACCACGCGCCAGAGCAACACAGATCTTGATGATTGCCACTCCAGCAAGGACGAGAATGGCCGCTGCTATTCGCCAGCGTCTTGCTTCGATGATTGCATCATCAGGAAGAAGCTTCTGTTCGCGCAGCCTGGCTTGGTATTGAATGCACGGGTTGCGATACTCCGCCTCTTTCAGGAGTTCATAGAGCTTGTCCGGGCTGATGGCGAAGTGATTCAGGAGATCCTGCTCCATGGCTACGGAGCTGGTGTGCAACGCCGGATTGTCTGACAGCTTGATCCTTATGTCATCCACAGCCAGAGCATTGCGGTCAATCAATGTCATGACGGCTGCTTTGATTGCTTCCCTGGAACCGCCCTGGAGACAGGCGTAAAGATATGGGTCAGTTACATCTTGTGGAGGAAATGGGCCTGCTTCGGCAGCGCGCCGCCACAGATGCAGCGCCAGCAGGGTTAAAAGCGTGAACAGCAGATAGAAGACCAGAAACTCGGGGCCGCGAAGATCAAAAGGATTCATCTCGCCTCCTCGGGTGCCATTGCTGCTTGCAAGCCCATTATGCCGGCGGGGGAGTGGACTTGAAATGGGGTTCCGGGAAGCCGGCGCTTGATTTGACAAGCCCGAATGGAGCCCCGTAAACTCTCGTGAGTTCACGTAAGGTCACATCATGCCTGAGCACCATGAGCAATGGTCGGCGCTGGTCAAAACCATCCTGCGCACCCCTGAATTCAAGCGGGCGCCGCTGCGCACCGAGTTGCTGCGCTATCTCTTTGAGCGCCTCCATAAACCCCAGGGCGTGAGCCGCAAGATCATAGCCACAGAGGTATTCAAGAGCACGCAGTATGATGAAGGCGCTGTGGGCGAGCGCTGTCTTGACCTGCGCAATGCGCTCAAAGAATACGCCGAGTCCGGACCGGGCCAGGTGCAGAAGTGGCGCTGCGAACTTCCTCCGGCCGTCCCTTCAGAAGGTTACCGGCTGCATTTCATCAACCGGGTGGCGGCGCCCGGAGCAACAGGCGCGTTCTGGCAGGCGCATCTTTCTCCGGCGCGCAACGTACTCGTTGTCTATAACGAGCCGCTGTTCTACCGTGACGGAAGCGACCAGACCATCACCCGCTATCTCGACATCAATCATGACCAGACACAGTTCAGCCGCGAGACCGCGCTGCAGGAGTTGAAGTCGCAACGTCCTGAGGACCACAGGGAAGGCCTTTATCCTTCATTTCTTTATCTGCTCAGCGGCGAGGTGGCGGCGCGCGACTATATCGAAGAGTGGTTCGCCTCGGTTGCCGGGGTGAAGGCCCAAGCCAGAATTGCCCGCCGCATTACCACCGCCGAGATCGCACAGTCGTCGCCGATCCTGGTGGGAAACCTGCGCACCAACAGCTTCATGCGTAATATTCTCCAGTCAGCGCACTGCGAACAGCTCGCCTACAACCTGCATCCGGAAAAGTTCGGCACCGTTGCAATCACGGAGGCAACTGCAAAGGAACTGGAACTGACGGCCGGGAACCGCAAACGAAGCAAACAGAAAAACGACCTGCACCTCGAAACCACCTCTGATGCCAATCAGGATGTCTATGGCATTGTGACGCGCATTCCCAACCCTTATGAAGATGAAGGGGCCATCACCATGATCAGCTCCGATTACACCCGCGCCGTCGAACAGATTGCCCACACCCTGACCAGTGAACACCGCTTCGCCGGCATGAGTTCACAGGTAGGCTGGTCTCCTGATGAGCCTCTGCCACCCTGCTTCCAGTGCCTCTTTGCCGTGCGCCTGGGGCCGGTGAACATGGACACAGAAGCGCGACCTGCAGTGTTGCTGACGGTCCGCAGCTACGGTCCGTGATGGCGACTAAGACCGGCTGAGAGAATCAACCAGATCCGTGTTTTTTTGTAAAGCTGCGCTTCCGCCTGGGCGGAGCATCATGGCTGTAGTAATATTTCTATTAGAGTCAATGGAGATCTGACATTAGGAACGAATTCTTTCGGAGAAGGGCATGTTATTTTATCTCGTGCGAACCATGCGCTGGGCATTCC
>QHVI01000007.1 GCA_003223515.1 Candidatus Angelobacter sp. Gp1-AA117 | reverse complement strand
GGGATCTGCCCGTCAGGACAGAACGGCATAATCCACATTCCATTGCTACCATACGACGCCACATCGCAACTCATCTCGCTCGTATCCTGCCCAGATGTCCTTGCTGCCTACGAAGTTATTTCTAACACAGTAGTACTATATCGTTATGGTAGAACCTCTGCCGAAGAACGGTTTCATCCAGAGCATTGAGCTAAACGAAAAACCGGTAAAGGACCTGAAGCCTGATTTGTCAGGAGTCAGCGGCGTCGGCCGATTGAAGGTCGGTATCAGCCTCAACGGCGCGCACATCACCGGCAAACTTGACCTGCGCGGGCAAATCGCCCAGACGAAGATCGTTTTGCTCTCCCGTAACGAACCGCCTAATCTCGCGAACTTTCATATGACTGCGCCCGAAGAAGACGGCAGCTACAGTTTTGAAGGGATTGCCCCGGGAGACTACGTTCTCGTGGCTTTCCGGCTGTCACCCGACCTTCGCAAGATGCCGGAGCTGATACAACGAAATAGAGAAGTAGCTGTGCTGCTTGAGATCAAGGAAGGCGACAAGATCGTGAAAGACCTGAAGGTAATTTCCGAGGAAAACAATGCTTCACAAAAATGACTTTTGGGCCTTCGTGCTGCTCATGATGCTCCTGCCAGCGGGCACGTTACTGTCCCAGACTGCCGGGAATCCGGCAACATTCGACGGCCAGGTGATGAACCGCTCGAACGGGCGTCCGCTGGCGGGCGTTGAGATCAAACTTCACGGCTCGGTTGCAATCTCCAAGGACCCTTGGGAGTTTCAACAATATAGCGCCACTTCCGGCACTGATGGCCGCTTTGTGATCAGCGGCATTGTGCCTGGCGAATATTTCATCTCGGCGATACGGCAGGGCTATAAGCACGACCATCCCGAGACGATCACCGAAAAAGACAGTTCGCCCAAACAAACTTTTGCTCCGGGTGGATCTGCCCATAGCGTTTTGTTCATGGTGCCCCTACCGGTCATTACCGGGCGCGTTCTCGATTCCAAGGGGGCGCCCGTGGAGCATGTGGACGTCCATGCCATTGGCACAGAATATTCGCAATACGCGCCGACGGACGATCGCGGCGAGTTCCGCATGGTTGTCAATGGCTCCGGTACTTACCTGGTAAAAGCGACACCTGACAAACATTACCCTTCAGAAATCCGCCGGGACGGTACTACGCCAGTGGTCTATGGACTTACCTACTTTCAAAGTTCCCATTCGCCGACGTCGGCGGAATGGGTAACCACGCAATTTGGCAAGGAAACGAATATTGAGATCAAGCTGCAGCCCGCTTCTGCAGTGCAAATCTCTGGACAGTTTCCGGAATGCCCCCTGGCGAGCGGGCCACGCTATGGCTTAAAGGAGTTGAAGAGATTGATGCCGTAACCGATCAGGAGGGGAGATTCACACTTTGGCGCGTACCAACAGGACGATATCGCCTGCACGCGACGGTCTGGGGTAATTCAAAGGCCCCTCCTAATAACGAACCACTGGGCAGCCGGCACATGACGCTCGACGTAGGAGCGGCGTCTATTGAGGGAATCAATCTGGAGGTGACGCCTCCCGTAGCGCTCAAGCTGAGGTTCCGGGATGCTGATTGGCAAGAATATAAGACCAAAATGAAAGAAGTATCGTTCGAATTGCGGGGAGAAGACCTCAAAGAGAGCAAACCGCCGAGCGATAACGGCGAGTTCACCATGGACAAGCTCGCGCCGGGCAGCTATCACGTCGCTGTGGATGGCCTGCCTGAGAACCTCTATGTGAAGGCCCTGCGCCCCAGCCAAGGCGAGACCCCGAGAAATACTCTCGAAGTAGGCAACGCTCCTGAGCAGCAGGTGGAAATCGAACTCGGAACCGATGGAGCGGAGATTTCCGGCGTCGTCCGAACCAAGGCTGGCGAAGGCGCCGAAGCCGAAGTATTCCTGCTCGATGCTGAAGACCCCGACCTCGCGGAAGTGGAAACAACTACCACGGAGAAAGACGGCCACTACCAGTTTGATGGAGTTGCTCCGGGGAAGTACCGGCTGTTGGCGCATACGAAGGAGGGCTTATTCAGTTTGCGCGCGGGAATACCTGGTCAGCAGCAGGGGATCATCAAAGATCCAGAAACAAAAGAATTATTTCGCACGGCAATGGAGAAGATTGAAGTAAGTTCCGGAGAGAAGGCAACGAAAGACCTGAAGATTTATTAGCCGTTGTGCAAACTGTTTTCGTGTTCCGTATGGTCGCACTGCCAGGGATAAACCACGCCTCTGAAGGTGATCGTTTAATCGAGCATCAAGAAGCCTGGCGGCGTAGCGGCATATAATATGGCGAACTAAGCAATAGCAAGGCACGTTCATTGAAATTCCTAAACCGTTTATCTTCCTGTCCATCCTGTCGATAAAACGTAGAAATTGGTTCAACTGGGCAGACAGGGCGGAAAGGGGCAGACAGGGCGGAAAGCAAACAATCCTCTGTATTCATGCGCATTTGAGGCTATGTTCCTTGAGAATCAGGGGTTTGCAAAAATGAGGGTAGGTCGAATCCCTCCCTCTCCGCCAGATCGTTTAGCTGTTTGAGCAAGCTGCAATCAAGAAGTAGCTCCGCCGAAGTTCATCCTGGCGCGACTGCCCCAAGTGGGCCCTCACTCACGCCCACGGCGACTGGACTCTTGCAACAGATGCCAGCGCAGGTCGAATACCTGGGCTGATGCACCTCGTGAGAAGATGAAATCTAGAGATCTGAACGAATACCTCCTCTTCATCTGTCTAAGGCCTGCAAACAAGAAGGGGCCTCGATTCTTATTGTGGTCTCATACAAAATCTTCTCAATCTAATAGCTAAAACCATCAGACTTTGGTCCATATATAGGAAAACTCTCAAGCGCTCCTCTGCGACATTGAAATGTTACCCACCTTAAAGTCATTGCTAATCAGTCATAAACGCCACTCAATTTCACATTATAGATTTTGTAATTAGGGAAACTAGATGTTCCAGCGTTATTAGTTATAACGACCAGCAATGCACAATGGATAGTGTAGTTGCAGAAGCCTCAGAATATTAGAAGTTGGCAAGAAACTATCGTTTCAAAGACCAAGCCACAAGCAAGAGTGAAAGAATTCTTAATGTATTGATGGAGCAGGCGTGCAATCGCATTTGTATTTCCTTGTCGATCTAAAGTTTTTGAGTTCACTTGCAAGATATTGGCGAAGCACGAGATAGAGGCGAGACAACAATACCGGATTAAGAACAGTAAAGGCAGTTTATGGCAGCAACATCATCAGCGGCATCTGCAGAAAAAACTGATTCCAGTCGTGCAGCATCACCTTTCAGCGCCCCACAAATAAGTTTGCCCAAAGGCGGCGGGGCCATTCATGGCATTGGCGAGAAGTTTGCCATGAATCCGGTGACCGGTACGGCTTCTTTTTCGGTCCCCATCTTTGCGAGTCCAGGACGCTCCGGCTTTGGTCCCAAACTAACCCTTTCCTACGATAGCGGCGCCGGAAATGGTCCTTTTGGATTGGGATGGCATCTGGCTATTCCATCCATCACCCGCAAGACATCCAAAGGTCTCCCGCAATATCAGGACCAGCAGGAGTCGGATGTTTTTCTGATCTCTGACGCAGAAGACCTGGTTCCGGAGCTTGTTTCTGAAGGCGCAGGCTGGGTAAGGAAAGATCGAATTGAGGCAGCCGGTGGCCAGTGCTTTGAGGTGCGGTGCTATCGGCCGCGGATTGAAGGTCTTTTTGCGCGTATCGAGAAATGGCGGAGCACTGCCACGGGCGAGACACATTGGCGCTCCATTTCCCGCGACAACATTACCAGCCTCTATGGACGCACACCTCAATCCCGAATCGCTGATCCGGAAGCCGCCAACCGGGTCTTCCAATGGATGCTGGAACGCTCCTGGGACGATAAAGGCAATGCAATTATCTACCAATACAAGCAGGAAGAATTACCATTGGGCCGGCGCCGCCTGGCGGATCGTCATCGCTCCCATTCCCATGCCCAGGCGAACATTTATCTGGAGCAGATTCTCTATGGGAACCGAGTCCCCTGCTTAGTAAAGCCGGACATCCAGGACATAGACTTCGACCCGAATCCGCAGGCCTGGTTGTTTGAACTGGCTTTTGACTATGCCAAAGATCACGATCCTGCCCAGCCTTGCCACACCAATGTTCCCTGGTCAGTGCGCCAGGATCCATTCTCTACCTACAATGCCACATTCGAGGTACGTACCTGGCGTCTCTGCCACCGCGTTTTGATGTTTCATCGCTTCGAGGAGCTTTGCCCCAATCCTTATCTGGTGCGCTCTACAGACTTCACCTTTGAAGAGAATCCTATCGCCACCTATCTTGTTTCGGCCACGCAGAGTGGCTACCGCTGGGATGGCTGCCAGTACCAGAAGAAAAGCTATCCTGCTGTGGAATTCGACTATGAGCGGCTACCAGCTTTTAATTCTGAGGTGCAGGAACTAGACGCAACCAGCCTTCAGAACCTGCCTGTTGGCCTGGAAAATGGCTACCAGCTTCTGGATCTGGATGGCGAAGGTATTTCCGGCGTGCTCGCGGAGCAGGGCGGCGCATGGTTTTACAAACGCAGCCTTGGCGAAGTGCGTTCGTCGCGTACAGCACAGTCTCCATCTGCGCCGACGACAATCACTGAGCAATCACCTGTCCGCTTTGGTCCGGTGCAGACTGTGGCAGAACGCCCCAATCTGGCTAACGCTGGCAAGCACCAATTCCTTGACCTGGCCGGTAATGGCCATATTGACCTTGTGCTCTTCGGCGAGCCAGGCGGCTTCTTTGAGCGCACCGCCAATGAATCCTGGGAATCCTTCCGCACCTTTGAATCACTTCCTAATCTTAATTTCAACGATCCCAATCTGCGCTTCGTTGATCTGACCGGCGATGGACACGCGGACATCCTCATCAGCGAAGACCAAGCCTTTATCTGGCACGAATCGCTGGCCGAGCAAGGATTCGGGGCCGCGCACCGCGTCGCCAAAGTCCTGGACGAAGAAAAAGGGCCGGCGGTGGTCTTCGCCGAAGAGCAGCAGACTGTGTTCCTCGCAGACATCTCCGGCGACGGCCTCAACGACCTGGTGCGTGTCCGCAATGGAGAGATCTGCTACTGGCCCAATCTCGGCTACGGACGCTTTGGGGCCAAGATCACCATGGAAGATTCGCCCTGGTTCGACATGCCCGAGCAGTTCGATGCCCACCGCATTCGTCTTGGCGATCTTGATGGCTCCGGGCCTGCCGACCTGCTCTACATCCGGCACGATCACGTTTCCATCTGGCGCAACCAGGCCGGCAACAGTTGGCGCGCGGAAGAAACCATCCGCATCCCGGGATTTCATACGCTGGCATCCGTAAATGTTGCCGACCTCCTGGGGCGGGGGACGGCATGCATCGTCTGGTCTTCTCAATCACCCGGCGATACCGGCCCTTCGCTGCGTTACATCGACCTAGTGGGCAAGGAAAAACCGCACCTGATGCGGCACATGATCAACAATCTGGGCGCGGAAACGCAGATTCATTACGCGGCGTCCACCAAGTTTTATCTGGCTGACCAGCTTGCCGGACGCCCCTGGATCACCCGCCTGCCCTTTCCTGTCCACGTCTGCGAGAAGGTGGAAACCTTTGACCGCATCAGCAAGAACTATTTCGTCACCCGCTACGCCTTCCACCATGGCTACTTCGATGGCGTAGAGCGCGAGTTTCGCGGCTTCGGCATGGTGGAACAGTGGGACACGGAATCCTTCGCGGCGCTCAGCGCCAGCGATGGGTTCCCCACCGGCGACAACATTGACCGTGCCTCGCATCTGCCTCCGGTGCTGACCAAAACCTGGTTCCACACCGGCGTGTTTCTCGACCGCGACCACATCTCCAACTTCTATGCGGGTCTAGGTAAAGACGCGTGCGGCGAAACCGGCGAGTACTACCGCGAACCCGGACTTGACAATGCCGCAGCCAAGGCCCTGCTGCTCGAAGACACCATTCTGCCCGCTGGCCTCACGCTCGAAGAGCAGCGCGAAGCCTGCCGCGCGCTCAAGGGATCGATTCTGCGCCAGGAAATTTACGCGCTGGATGGATCGCTCCAGGTGCAACATCCTTATAGTGTTTCCGAACGGAACTATGCTGTCCGGCTTTTGCAGCCGCAGGGCAGCAACCGCTTCGCCGTCTTCCTCACCCACGCCCGCGAGACCCTGGATTACCACTACGAGCGGAATCCTGCTGACCCAAGAATCAGTCACTCGCTCACGCTGGAGGTGGATGAGTTTGGCAATGTGCTGAAATCCGCCGCGGTCGGCTACGGACGCCGCCAGCCGGACTGCACCCTGCCGCCGCGTGACCAGCAAGAGCAGACCCGAACCTTGGTCACCTATACCGAAAGCACATTTACCAACGCGATTTTAGAGATGGCGACGGCCCACCGTGTGCCTCTGCCCGCCGAGGTGCGCACATACGAACTGACCGGCTACTCGCCCAGCGGCTCCAGCGGCCGGTTCCAATTCTCCGATCTAGTGCGGCGCGCGGCCAACGGCCTGGCGCATCTCTTTGACACCGAGATTTCTTATGAGCAACAGCCCAGCGCCGGAAGACAGCGCCGCCTGATCGAACAGAGTCGCACCTGCTATCGGCCTGACGATTTTGGCGAGTCCACCGGCGGGCCTCTGGCGTTGCTCCCGCCGGGAGAGATCCAATCACTTGCACTGGCCGGTGAAACTTACAAACTGGCCTTCACTCCAGGGCTGCTGGCCAGGGTTTACCAGCGCAATGGAGAAAATCTTTTGCCCGACCCGGCCAGCGTGCTTGAAGGGGGCGGCTACGTTGATCTGGATGGCAACGGTCACTGGTGGATTCCCTCCGGACGGATGTTCCACTCTCCCGGTGCAGAAGATGATTCCGCAACCGAAGCGGCTTATGCCCGCCGGCATTTCTATGTGGCGCAACGCTATCGCAATCCATTCGGCGCAACCACCACAGTCACCTTCGATGCTTATGATCTGCTGCACCTCGAAACGCGTGATGCGTTGGGCAACCGGGTCACTGTGGGCGAACGCGATCCGCAAGGCAATCTGGTTTCGCAAGGGAACGACTACCGCGTCCTCCAGCCCAGGCAGATGATGGACCCCAACCGCAACCGCGCCGCCGTGGCCTTCGATGCCCTGGGCATGGTTGTAGGTACGGCGGTGATGGGCAAGCCGGAAGAAAATCTGGGCGACTCGCTCGCTCATTTCGAGCCGGACCTGAGCGAAACAGCCATCCTCGATCATCTGAGCGATCCATTCGCCAACTACCACAGCATTCTCGGCAGCGCCACCTCGCGGCTGGTCTATGATCTCTCGGCCTACGCGCGCACCAAAACTGATTCGCAGCCGCAGCCCGCCGTGGTCTACACCATGGTCCGGGAAACACATGTCTCCGATCTGGCGCCGGGCGAGCAGACCAGGATCCAGCATGGCTTCTCTTATTCCGACGGCTTTGGCCGGGAGTTACAAAAAAAGATCCAGGCCGAGCCCGGCGCGGACGGCAAGGCGCGCTGGGTAGGCAGCGGCTGGACGGTCTTCAACAACAAGGGCAAGCCGGTGCGCAAATACGAACCATTCTTCAGTCCCACGCACCGCTTTGAGTTCACCAAAACCGTGGGCGTGAGTTCTGTCCTTTTCTATGATCCGCTGGAGCGCGTAATCGCCACCCTGCACCCCAACCATACTTATGAGAAGGTAA
>QHVI01000026.1 GCA_003223515.1 Candidatus Angelobacter sp. Gp1-AA117 | reverse complement strand
TTGCCGTTGGCGAAGATGTAATCGGTCCAACCACCGGTCTGGACATTTTTCTCGGCAATAACGTTGCTGCCGAAGTAGACATATTCGGTTGCCCCGGAAGGAGTGTCTTTGCGCAGGCGGTCGCCTTCGGCGGTGTAGGTATAAATTGCAGCGCCGCCATCCACCTGAGTGATCTGGTTTTCGCCGTTGTAAGTGTACTGGTGAAAACCGTCATTGAGCAGGTCGCCGGCAGGGTTGTAGCAGTAAGCATTGGCGGCGGTGCAGTTCACGGGCGCGCCGGTAATGCGGTTGCGGCTGTCCACATTCAACTGGCTGGTGCCGGCCACGCCTGCGGTCACGTTCTGCTGCAAGCGGTTGCCCCAGGGATCGTAAACGAAGCCCAACCCCCAGCGGCTTTCATTGGCTGTGGCCAGACGGTTCAAGGCATCGTAGGTGAAGCTCTGGGTGCGCGCCGGATTCAACTGGTCAGCCACGCTCAGCACATTGCCGTTATTCTGGGTGCCGTAGTTGAACACATGGTCCATCAGCGTGTGAATCGCGGGATTGGTTACGGTCTCCTGCTGCAATTGCAGCCGCTTGTTGAAGCTGGCGCTTTCAGTCACGCCATTGCCCAGAGTCCATGACTTGGGCGAGCCGCTGGGGTAAAAGTTATTGTCAGAGGCAGTCCAATAGGTGTAGGGCGTGATGGAGGCGCCTGCCCACTGGGTGAACTGCACCTGATCAAGCTGGTTGCCGGAGTTATAGGCAAAGGCCACTTTGCGTCCGCTGGGATAAGTGAGCGAGGTCATGTTGCCGGCCAGGTCATAGCTGGCGGAGGCTTTCACGTTGTAGCTGCAATCGCTGGGAATGCAATAGCTGATCGAGATCACCCGGCCCAGCGCGTCATAAACCGGATCGTAAGCGGCATTCACGTCATTGGAGGCATGGGTGAGGCGGCCAATAGAGCTGCCGTGGTTAGGCGCGTTGTAAGTATAAGGCGGCGTTACGTCATAAGAGAATTCGCGCGGTGCAGAGTTGTCCGAATATTGTTCCTTCGTCAGCCGGTGCAATGGATCATAGGTGTAGATGGTGGAAATGCCACGCGCATCGGTTTTTGAGAGCAGGTTGCCGTCACTGTCGTAGGCGTAGCTGATCGTACCTGATTCGGGATTACTGGCAGTCAGCAGCCGTCCCAGTGAATCATAGGTAAACGTCCGCACCCGCCACAAAGATTGGGTGGTCGTGCCGCCCTGCTGCGTGACCTGAAGCAGATTACCCAGAGCATCATAGCTGTAGAGTGTGGTGTAGGCATGTCCGCCGAAGACCACGCCATCTGTGCCGCCGCTGATGTTGCTGACGGTTGCGCTAAATGATCCCTGGACAAAATGAGCGGTATCCCAGGTGCGGGAGGTAGTCACCGTGAAGCTTCCTGCACTGCTGGCAGCGATGGAGGTCAGCGATAGTGTGCCTGCGGAAGCACTGGCTGTTACTCCGAGCGATGATGAATCCGCATTGATGGCCGTGACCAGGGTTGCCGCAATGGTAGCGGGCGTATCTGCACCACCATAGGACGCCGTATAGGTGTGCTGGTTGATGGTGACAGAAACCGTGCCCGAGTCGCCAATCGTGACGCTTCCTCCACCACCGCCGCCACCGCCGCTACCATCACAAATCAGTCCTGGATCGCAGCCTCCACCACCTCCGATTCCTCCGCCTCCCCCACTGGGATCGGGGATGGTCGCAAACTGCTCTGCCCCGGTGACAGTCACAGTGGCGCTGGCCTGAGTGCCTGTGGTGGCGACAGGAGAGGCCGCAGCAGTTGCGTCACCGGGTTCATCCACACTGGTGAGGCGTCCCAGGGCGTCACTGCACGCGCGGCGCTGCTTGCCGGCTTCATCGCTGCTGATCACGCAGTTATCGCCGCTGCTGTAATCGGCGGTGCTGATGCTGTTGTCCTGCCTGGTCGTCCTGATGGCCCGCCCCAGAGCGTCATAATCAGTCCTGGTCACGCCATAGGTGGGATCAGTCCTGGTGAAATACGGATGGGAGACCGAAGCCACCCGCCCGGCGGCGTCATAGATGGTCTCCACGTTGGCTGTACCGCTGGGCGTCTCGTGCTGTGTGGTGGTGACCCGCCCCAGACCGTCATACAAAATATGCGAGACGTCACTGACCGTGGCCGTGATGCTCCTGCTGTGGTCTACCTGGGTGAGGCTCGGATAACTGAAACCCATCTGGGGATGGCTGCCGTTGTTGTCCGCGGGGAGTTGTGCCAGCGTAAGGCGGTCACGCGGATCGTTGTACTGATAAGTAGTAGTGTGGGCCGGATCGCCCGGAGTGGTTCCACTGGCCTGAGAGCTGCCATTGGCATCAGTGAAGCTGGTCAGCAGACCTGTATTGAAATCGTACGTTCCGCTCACGCACTGTTTCAGCGCATTGCAGGTCTTGGTGGAATAGCCGCCCCAATAGCCTGGATCGTAAGAGTGGGTCGTGGTGTGTCCCAGCGGATCACTCTGCTGATAAAGTTCTCCGGTGTCATACCAGGTGGCGTGGCTAATGATAGAGGGCTGGCCCGGCGCTGCAGCACAGGAGCCGGTGGCAAGGTTCCACAGATATTTTTTTACCGAGGTCTGGTTCCCACGCAGACTGCTGGGCGGCGCAGATACCTGTTGCGCTGAGCCAAGTCCGGAAGGCACAACTGCGGTTTCATCATAAGCAAATTCAGTTTGGGACAAGACGCAGCCGCTTCCATCCTTCACGCTGACCGAAAAAGGAAGATCGATCAGATGGGCATTCTGGTAACCTCCGGTGGTGTCCTGCTGCCACTTGTAGACAGTGTCGGTTTCGCGCAGCAGCGGCCCCGGCCTGCCCGGCCCCCAGTCATAGATTTTTTCAGCCGTCACATTGCCATAGCTGCCGCCATTGGCTGGACCGGGATCATAATCTTTGTGCACCAGGTTCACTTTTCCTGATGGATAAAGCGTGGTGGTGATGTCGGTGGGCATAGGATTGGCCACCCCCGCCGCATCTGCGATGAATGTCAACAAACCGCGCGCGGTATCCACCTGCCGGAGCAAGGTCCCGGTGCCCTGTGAGCCTTGATAGTAGAGCGTGCTGGTCTCATATTGCGGGCAGGCATCAGAAGCAGTCACGAGCTTCCTGAAAACATGGGTGGTATCGTTCCCGAAAGGATCCGTGACCACATTCGTCAGGCTGCCATCGGCCTGCGCCACTCCCCAGTGATACTGCCAGGAAGAGCTGTTGCCATGGATATCGGTTTCCGTGCGCTGCTGGATGACGCGCTTGGATGGCGTCTTGGTGCAGGGCGAGGATAAGGGTGCCGTGAAGTTTACCCATGTATACGCGACTGAGCCGCCGGTCGGCAAAGTCATATTCGTGACATTGCCATAGCTGTCATAGGTAAATACCCACTTGCTGCCGTCGGCCAGGATCACCGTGGTGACATGCTGAGAGGTGTTGGGAATGCCCTTAGGGTTGTTCTGGATCTCCGCCACATTGGGCACGCCGAAGTTGGTCTGCAGGCTGATGGTTCCATAACACACCTTGATGGTGCGGGTAACTCCGTTGGCCCCCGTATAGCTCATCAATGTGGCATTGGCAAAAGGCAGCGTGTTTGCGCAGCCGCTTGAGTCGCTGCTGAGCGTGGTGCTCACCCTCGGCCAGGCTTGCCTTCCCAGGGTATCGATGGCGGCAGCGCCGGTACGATTGAACCCGGTAATCTGGTTGCCGTTCTTATCGGTGACTTGAACAGGCGTCAACACTTCTTCGCACTGCCGATCACCGGTGAAGAAACTGTCATAGATGATGGCGTGGTCTCCAATCACGTAGTGCGGCTGTGCCGTAAGCCGGGAGCAGTGCTGTAAGGTCTGCTGCAGCAGGTATTGGCTGCCTTGCCGGTCGGTAACCAGGGCCACACTTGGAATCCCATAGCTATCGGGATTGCTCATGGTGATGTGATAGCCGGTGCCATCCACGCTTTCAAAGGAGGTCATGGCTCCATTGGAGATGTCCTGCAGCCCGTGCTTGGCTCCGTCCCAGGTGCTCAGGCTGTACCCGCCAACCGAGTAATCCGGAGGAAGTCCTGGACCGCCGCCTATGGTCAGGTAACGGTGGAGGCTGATCTGCCCGCTAAATTCAAAAGTGACTCCTGTGCCGCCATACGACCAATAGCAGTTTCCCGATTGTCCATTGGCGGTGTCGCAAGCTCCTGACCAGTTCTGCGACGACAGATACATGAGAAGCTGGTAACTCAGGTTTCCGCGCTGCGGGACATCGGTTTCAACCGGCGCATGCAGCAGGAAATTGCCGTCCATGAGGCTGATGCTGTCCAGGTTGCTGCCATCGTAAGAGCCGTATGGCTTAAAGCCATTGTCGAGGCCCGGCTGAGTCTGGGCGGCAGCCATGCAAGCTGACAATATCAGCACGATCATGAAAGTTGCAGTGGAACAATACCTGGATAAGGCGGGAACATACTGGGGCTTCATTGCCTCTCTCCTCTTACCAGCTATAAGAAATGAAAATCGGGGGCCCTCTGTACGGCGATATTTCCTAGAATGGCGGCAGCGCCATTCTAGCAAGGCAAAACTCCGCTTCACCCGGCTTTTGCGTAAATAACCTGCAGGCGGCAACGTGGTCTGGACAAAAGCATCTATTGCGCTGCGGTAACGGGTGCGCATGGTGAGATACCCGGATCGCAGCAAATTATATTTCAGAGAATGAGGCCTTTACCTTTGCCTTAATCTTCACTGCCGGTGAACGTCTGCGGCATCATCGAAATACCTGAGCAGGGAATCTCAAGTAGACTTCCAACTACATTGAACATCATTGAAATCCAGGAACTCTGGATTTGTCAAGCGCCTTTAATCAAGGCAATCGCATGGGAGTTACCGCACTTAGGCAGAGGCCGGTCATCTCAACCTGCGTGGATATGGCGCCTGCTTACGTGCGATGGCATGGATCGGACATTTGGCAGAACGGTAAAGCAGGTCTGGAGCGGTTCCTGAATTGATATAGCCCAACGAAATCTCTGATCTCCACGCCGCTTTTGGTCCCTGCTTTGGACCTTGGAGGAACTGCTCTAAATTTGACCCTGAATTTTGGTCTCCTGCCCCTTGACTTCCAGTTTCTATAGTAATAGTGTTACAGCGTCACCCAGGTGGCGTGCTGTATCTGCTCTTTGAAAACTGAATATTGATTGAACCGCTGGACTACAGCTTTACTGGAATCGCTCTAGGTCGTCGAAAAAAGCCTCTCAAGCCGTCGAAAATAGCTTGTGGTCGTCGACAAAACTCCAGTACTTCATTGTTTTCAATACCGCTGATGCCGACATGCCGGTTAGCGAGGGCACTTCACACTGCTGGTGATTTCTCCATTGCGGCTTCTGCCTTGATCCGTGCCCTCGCCAGCAAGGTGCAAACCCACAGCCAGCTAAAGATGGCCAGCAAACAGGAAACGATCAGCCGGAAGGCCAGCCAGATTTGTTCGCCGTGAAGAGAGGCGGTCTTGGGGTCAAGCGTCCAGTGCAGGAGCTTGGCGACGCACCAGATGCCCAGGAACCAGGCGACGATCACGACGATCCACCAGGCAAGGTTGAGCAGCATGCGCAGCCAGATGCGGAGCTGAAAGAAGCCGCGGAAGTTGCGGTCGGCACACAGCAGCGCCAGCGGCAGGAAGAGGCCGGGGAGCAGGATGCAGCGCAGGAAGGTAAGGAATGCACTGTAGAGGCCACGGACGGCAGGCTCGCTGACGATGCGGCGCAGCCAGGCCGGAAATTCGGAGCGCAGATAGCGAGGGAAAGAGTACTGGTAATTATCGAGGCGGCCGATGAGGTCATACAGAAAATAGAGGATGACCATCAGGAGGATGACCGGCACGACATGCTTCAGGGCGTTCCAGAAGGGCGGCTGGAGCGCGGAGGCCTTGTTCCTGTCGGTTTCAAGACAATAGTTCAGCGTGCCGCCCTGCAGAATGGCAACCATCACCACCAGCAAGGCGATCATCAGGATGCTCGCTATCACCTGCCACGCATACGAATCAGGCATGTGAACGATGCCCACCACCCACAGCATGAGCAGAAGATTGGCGAAGAACTGAATCAGCCAGAGACGGCGGTGGCGCAGCGTGGCAATCAGGGTTTCTCGCAAGGAGTTCCAGAGGGACATTACTTTACCTCCATGGTGGCGGCATCGGTGGTGGCCAGGACTGAAGGCTGGTACATAGGCTGCACGGACGCGGGGCTGATGCGGAACTTGCCGGGGTTCACGATCTTGAGCAGGTAGACGTACTCGCGGTGGCCACCGAACCAGGTTTCAAAGAACGCCGCATGGTCATCATGGAACTCGCGGCGGGTAAACCAGAATCCCCACCAATCGACTTTGGTATTCAACTCATAGCCCCGGTCCTGGGTGATGAACTCCGCTCCTGCGGGAATGGGATCTTCCACCAGCAGGTAGCGCCAGTCGCTGCCGTTCACGCTCAGGCGCACGGCGATCACGTCGCCGGAATGGACGTCGCCGGAAAGCGGGTCGAGATTGTAGACGATGCGGCCGTCTTTCTGCTGGGGCGAGAGCCGGTAGTAATCGCGGGTAATGTTCAACGAGAGTTTGTTGTTCTGGAAGAACTTCTTCTCGGTGGAATAATACTCGCCACGCATCGACCAGTAGAGCCGGCCGGCTCCCGACTTCTGGATGCGAACGGCGTTGTTCCCGGAGCGAAGCTGGTCGCTGGGGAGAGTTATGCCGGGGACGCTGCTGTTCATGGCATCCTGGCGGGTGAAGCGGCGCGTGAGCACCTTGGTATCGTTCACGAACACGTCAGCGGTGAAATCGGCATCCAGTTCGTGGCTGATCTTCACGTATTCGGTCAACCCGAAGATGACCATGGCGGTCTGCTTGGTGCTGATCCAGTAATAGCCGCCATCACGGTGCTCCACCAGCCACAGCGCAGCTTTGGGCAGCAGCGGACTATCAGGATGGACGAGGCTCAGGAAGCGCAGAGCATAGGCGGTGGTTTCCGCGGAGTCGTCGATATAGAACTCCATGAAGGAGTCGTAATCGCTCTTCCAGCGGGCAATAGCATCATCGCTGATGGCCTGCTTCTCCAGAAGTGAGGCAATCTCCGGTGTCCGGCTGTCGGAGTTGGCGGCCAGCGCCAGGCCCAGCATGGAAAGTCCCTGGGCATTCATGTCGCCACGCGCCTTCCAGGCATCATTGAGCATTCTGGCGTCAGAGGCTTTATCGAGCGCGAGAGCATAAACCACGTAGGCGCGCAGATCGGGTTTCATGCGCTCGTGCGCGGCAAGCTGGCCTTTGAGCCAGTTTTCGGCATTCTTGAGCGCCTCGTCTTTCACGTCATAGCCGACGGCTTTGGCCTGGGCCAGGCCGCTCACCACATAGGCGGTCATGAAGACCATGCTCTGGTCTTCCTTCCACCAGCCCCAGCCGCCATCTTCATGCTGGAAGTCATAGAGGCGCTCCATCCCGGCCTGCACTTTCTTGTTCAGGTCGGCGCTGTTGACGGTGGATTGCAGCTTCAGGTCTTTCATGGCCTGGGCCACGATCACATTGGGCAGGAAGCTGGACATGGTCTGCTCAGTGCATCCGTAGGGATAAGAGGTAAGGTAATCGAGGGCGCTGAAGATGCTTCCAGCAATCGACGAGCTTACCGTGATCTTCATGCCGGGCGCAGCGGTAGCGGGATCGCCGGGCAAGTTGATCGAGACCTGCTCCTGTCCGGTGGGCGCGCTGATTGCGCCAGCCTTGCTGTCTGCCAGCTTCACGCCAAAGGGAATGACCGGCAGCGTCAGTTCCAGCGCATCCGACTCTTCATTGGTAAGCGCCTTGGCCAGCAGGGTGGATTCACGCACGTTGGGGGTGTGGATGTGCCAATCCTGGCGCTGCTCGCCCTTGCTGGCAACGGGAACCTGGCGCGTACCGGGATCCTGAAGCTGAATTCCCCTGGTATCGAGCGAAACCTGGGCATCTTTGTCACTGCCCAGATAATTGTGGACGATGGTGGAGATGGTCACGTCATCGCCCTGGCGGAAGAATCGCGGTACGGCCAGGCGCACCATCAGGTTCTTGCGGACGATCACGCGATTCAGGGCACTGCCGACCCTGGTATCCATGGTGGCGCCGCGAACCGTGGCCCGCCATGTGGTCAGCGAATCAGGGAAGGTGAGCTGTGCCTGGGCATGGCCATTCTGGTCGGTCCTGATATCGGCCAGCCACAACGCCGTATCAGGAAACACCTTGCGGACTTTTGGCTGCACCAGAGGTTCGGAGGGCTTGAGCTGGGCCAGGCGTCCTCGTGTTGCGCCATCGCCAAAGCCGCCTGCGCCTCCGGCCAGGATCATTGGCTTAGTCCCGGCTTCGCCGGTGAAGTAGAAGCTGAAGGATGACTGGGTATTCACGCGGCTATAGACCGTACCATAGAAGAATTGGTGCGGGTCTCCGGCGGAATCCGGTTGTATGGCATAGATGGATTCGTCCACCACTCCCAGGCTGAATTCACCTACGACGGGTTGGCCGCCAGCATCACGCGCAACGATGTTGTAGACCGCCGGTTCGCCGGGCTTGAATTGAGGTTGTGAAGGCTCGACTGTAATGTTCAGCTTCTGCTCGTCGGCAGGGACCTTCAGGCTCTTGGCGCCGTTGTACAAGGTGTCTTTGTAGACGAAGGCCACCGAGACATTGACGTTGGGTTCGTCCTCGCTGGTGATGGGAATGGAAACAGTCGTCGAGGAGCCAGTCGACTTGAGTACCTGGCGGCTGCGGATGGTGCGTCCTTCGGTGGTGACCAGCAGATGAGTTTGTGGAACGTCATTGGTCATCACCAGCAGATGAGCGGTATCTCCGGGCTTATAAGACTTCTTATCGGGGATGATCTGTACCTGCTGCCGCTCACGCCCCCAACCATAGTCGCGGGAGGTCACCCACAACCAGGTGTCGCTCTCCACTTCCCGGCCCTCGGGAGTCCGCGCGATGATGCGTATCTCATTGGCTTTTTCTCTGGCAGTAAGCTTGAGATGGGCCGTGCCATCTTTTCCGGTGGGACCGTCAGAGGAATCCAGAGTCTTGCCTGACCTTGAGCTGTAATCGTAGGCAAGCAGCTCGGCGTGAATCGTGGTCTGGACGGGATTGCCATCATAATCTTTGGCCAGCGCGATGAGATTGATTGCCTCGCCGGGGTTATAAAGATATTTGTCGGCCTCCACTCCGATCTGGAAGCTGCCATAGGTGGCGATCACAGCGTTGTGGCCGCTGATCTCGCGGCGGCTCTCATCGGTAATGCGGGCCTCAATGCGATAGCGGGTGTCGCGCTTGCGCTCGTTCAGCGTGGTGGGGACGGAGATGCGCAGCTTGCCGCCGGCATCGAGCTTGCCGGATTTTTCCGACAACTGCTCGCCCTGATAGTCATTGTCATCATATTGGCCGCCTTCGCCACCTTCATCTCCCTCGCCAAAATCAGACTGGTCTTGATCGCCAAACAGGTATGACCACTCGGTGGAGCGATGGACGACGTACTTCACCTCGGCATTGGCGACCGGCTCGCCGAAGTAGTACTTGGCTTCAATGGTGGCGTTGATGGCGTCACCCTGCAACAAGTGTTGCTTTTCCGGGGTGACGGTCACGATGTACTCGGGTTTTTTGTACTCCTCAACGTGGAAACCACCGCCTATGTAGGCGCGGCCTCCTTCTCCCCCTTCCTCGTCTCCACCACCTCCAGGCTGGCTCGCCTTATCTGCAGCTAACGTAACGGAGATGGAGTAATAGCCCAAAGCCGCATCCTGGGGCACGGTGAAGTCGCCATGAATGCTGCCAAAGGGTGAGACGAAGACACTGGTTTGAAAGACCTGCTTGCTGGTGGGATCTTCGATCTTGACCTGCACCTGCCGTCCGGCGGGTACACGATAGCGTTCGCCATTGCGGGTGCGCAGTATGCCTTTGAAATGTACGGTATGCCCCGGCCGGTATACAGGACGGTCGGTGTAGATGTAGCCTACCCAGTCTTCGCCGGGGTTGCTGCTGATGTTGAAGTAATAAGGAGCGACCAGCGCGACATCCTTATCATGAATCCCGATGATGCGCACGTCGTCAAAGCGCGCCGATGCGACCGTCAGCAATGCCAGCCCCTGGGAATCGGTCTGCGCCGAGCCCTGCTGTTTCTTGCTGGCCCACAGGTTGATCTTCGTATCCGCAATGGGAGCGCCGGTTTTGCGGTCGACGGCGAAGGCCAGCAGTTGTCCGGGGGCGCTCTTGGTCACCACCGCCAGTTCAGTGACCACAAGCAGGGTATAGGCGCGCAGATGACCGTCAGTGGCTTCGATCACATACACGCCTTTATCGAGCTTCTCGATGGGAACATCCTGGCGCTCGGAGAAAAAGCGCGGAGGGACATCCTGGCGCCAGCGGGCCACAAGCTGCTTGCTGTTGAGCAGCGGCATCTGCGCGAACATGGTCGCCGGAGTCCGGCTCTTGCTGGCTTCACCCTGCGATTCGCGAATGAGTGTGCGTGAATGCGCTGAAAACTGGCTGCGAAAGAAGTTGCGAATGTCCACCCAGATGCCATGCTTCCAGTCGTGGAAACGCTCGATCCAGGTTTTTTCGTCAATCTGCTCCTTGGGAGAGGTGTGGCCGAATCCGTGAACGTCTCCGAGCTTTTCAAAGAAAAGTGTGGGATCGTTCACGCGGTAAAGACGGAACTCCAGCGCCTGAATATCGCGGGTGTAAAGATGAACCGTGGCCTTCTCGCCGGGCATGAAGGTGCGGTCGGTGCTGACCGAGAAGTAGGGTTCGGCGGCATGGGACAACGTGGGAAGCAGGCAGAACGCGAGCAGCACCAATACACGCAAAATGGGTAAGCTGGTAATCTGGTAAATGGGTAAATGAAAACCAGCGACACCATCAGCGGGTTGAGTAGAAGAAACATCGGACTTATGGAGCATGGCTAATTGGCGTCTTTCAATATGTTCCATCTGTAAACTCCCAGGAAATTGCTGTTGCCGGCTACGGGTCTCCAACGCGGGGAGGGATGTTGCAAAAGCTGGCTCAGGCTTACGCGGCGCATCTCTCCAGGAGACTTGCCGCTGGGGCCGGTGTGGTACACCAGGATGCTGCCATCTTCAGCCCCACCTCTGATGAACTGGCTGTGCCCACAAAGATTACGGAGTGATACGGGGAATTTTGCTCCAACTGCCGATAAAACAGCAGGTCGCCGGGCTGGGCCAGCCGCACGTCGCGGGAGACAAAGAAGGTATTGAACTGCTGCAAGGTGTGCGCATCGGCAAATTCGGCGAATGAGGCGCGCAGGGCTCCACCCTCGCCCGGTGGACGGACGCGGAAGAGCGCTGCCCCCAGCGGTGTATGCGGATAGCTGTATTTCCTGACGGAGGGCAGGAAGGCCAGACTTTCAAGGCTGTTTTCTGCCAGCCACGTTGCCGTGTGCGCCTGCAGGGCGTTGCGATAGGCATAGCGCAGCAGCGCGGCACAATCGCCGACCTCGGCAGGCAGTTCCCGCGTGGGCCGCAAGGCCTGATATTCGGCGATGACGGCAAACCATTGCCGGAAGGCTTCCTTATCGGCGGCTGAATCGAGACGCAGAAAGCCAGGAATACCGTCAGGTCCGGCGGCTTCGTCCATGCCGGGCTGTGCGTGGCGGTTTCCGGCAAAGGTGCTCAGGGCTGTGGCCAGAACAACGCCGATACCACAGACACACCAGAGCTTTTTTCTGGCTGTTGTCATTTGTTGTGCGGAATTTTGCGCAACCATCAAAGCAGTTCACACGCGGTAAAGCAAGATTTCTTTCGTGACCATCCAGGTGCAATCCTGGGGCCACCGAAAATTGAATATTTTTAAGGGATTTGCGGGCTGGGCGTGTCAAAGGGGACGCAGACAGATTGTGTCAGTTTTTCACTGCGCGATGGGATTGGGTAAATGGGTAATCTGGTAAATGGGTAATTTCAGGTTGCGTAGCATTTCATTGACCCACTTACCTTACCAAATTACTCATTTACCAATTTCTCTCGGGTGCCTTTGCGTTCGCGGTCAGCTTCGGTGCTATCCGGTTCGTCGGTAGACAACATGTTATCGGCGAGGTGGAGATAGCGATCCACCTGGGCCTGGGTTTCACCGTCCTCACTTGAAAGGCCGGTATTGGCGGGACGGTGAACAGGCTCTTCTTTTCTGCGATGGTTTGGAGGCCAGGGAATGGGATTCTGTCTCATGATCTTTCCGGAAAAAGGTTCGGCCAGAAACCCATCTTAATGGATGTAGCAGAGAGCAGCAAAGTTGCTACCTCGAAAAATTCACTGGGGCTTGCTTGCTAGTCACAGGAACCTCTTTTACAATGCTCCCCAGTTATGCCATGCGTATTCCAGGGCTTCACTTGACGGTGAGAGACCTAAACTCCGGTCGGACGTTCCCTTTTAACCCATTCAATCTGATTTAACGCCGAAAGGAATACGCCATGAGAACGCTACGTCAGGCTCTCTCCTTCTTTTTTCTGTTATTTGCCCTTGCTTCACTTGCGCAGGCGCCCAAGTCGCGGCACTTTGTTTTTGACTACAACTTCACGGTCCGCAATATTGATCCCGGCAAGCCTCTGCAGGTATGGTTTCCGATTGCACAATCTGACCAGTACCAGCAGGTAAAGATGATCGCCAAGACCGGCGACCTGCCATTGCAGGAGACTCGCGAATCCGAATACGGAAACCGCATGTTCTACGCGCATACAGACAAGGCCGATAAGGCCGAGTACCACTTCAGCGTGAAATATGACGTGGTGCGCTACGAGCATCTGGCGGCCGTCTCGGCTACCGGACATGTTTCGCAAAAAGATCTGCAGAGGTTCCTGGCTCCGGACAAGCTGGTGCCGGTCACGGGCAAGCCGGCAGAGATTGCGGCCGAACAGGTGAAAGCGGGCATGTCTGATATGGATAGAGGACGCGCTCTCTACGACTATACCTTCGCGACCATGCGCTATGACAAGAGCGGCACCGGCTGGGGCAAAGGAGACACGCTGTGGGCCTGCGACGCCAAACGCGGCAACTGCACCGATTTCCATTCGGTGTTTATTTCCATGGCCCGATCGCAACACATTCCAGCGAAATTCGAGATCGGTTTCCCGCTGCCGGAAGACAAGAATGCCGGCGAAATTCCCGGTTATCACTGCTGGGCGGAGTTCTATACACAGCAGCGCGGTTGGATTCCGGTAGATATCTCCGAGGCTTGGAAGCACCAGGAGAAGAAAGATTACTTCTTCGGCGCGCATGACGTGAACCGCGTGCAATTTACGCTGGGACGCGACCTGGAGCTAAGCCCCCGGCAGCATGGCGACCGCCTCAACTACTTCATTTTTCCTTATGTAGAAGTGGACGGGAAAGCCTGGCCCAACATCGCTAACGCCTTCACCTTTACGGAAGCGGGCTCGCAACAGCAGGCGCAACGGTAAAACCAATGGCGGTCCCGTTACTCTTGCGGGTGGCGGGACCGCAAAAGTATGAAATTACGGTTGGGTTTTTAATCAGATTTATACATTCGCCTGGGTACTGGCGGAAACCACACCCGCTATTTGCCAGTCTGAACGGGCGTCTCACAGGCCAAAATACAAGCCGAACCGGGTAAAACTCTAAAAATCCATAGAAATAGCCCAATAGTGGCGCTCTGAGAAGCTGTCCGTCTTTACCCATTTTGGTACCCGGAACAAAGTTAAAAAGTTCTGTATGCCTGGCCCGGTTTTGCGTATCATGCCGGGAGTAACTTTCTTTGTTCAGTGGCTTGAAACTAACGGGCAGCCGTAAGACTATCCGTGTAAGCCGTGGCATATTCCGTCCCCTTGTTCCCGGCAGTAGAGTTGCGGGCCCCGCAAGGGAGTGATGCTCAACATGTTGAAGTATTTGGAAATTTAATTTTGTGCAGAAGAGAAGAGAGGCCTCGATGAGATTTCTGAAGAGTTTGTGCTTCATTGTCCTGACATCAGCGCTGGTATTGGGACAAAGCAGCACATCAGCCACTAGTACCGACAATTCCAGCGTTGCCGATGAGTTGAAGAAGCTGCGTGAGGCTCTGGCCGAACAGCAGAAACAACTCGCCCAACAGCAGCAGGAAATCGAGAAACTGCGCCAGCAGGTGGCCACCACAACCCCCGTGGCTGCCAAGAGCAGTGATGTTGCGCCGCGCGTGCTCGATGCTACCTTGCACACCACCACTACACCCGCCAGCAGGGCGGCCCAGCAGGGCGGCGAGCAGCCCGAAGCCAGCAAACCCAGTCCGTTGTCATTCCGTATCGGCGGCGCCGAGTTTACGCCGGGCGGCTTTGTGGACTTTGAGAACGTCTTTCGTTCCACCAACACCACCAACGTGATCGGCACGAACTTCGGCCAGATACCTTTCAGCAACACGGTACAGGGTCATCTCACTGAGTTCCGCTCGAGCGCGCAGTTCTCGCGCCTGAGCATGAAGGTGACCGATAAGTTCAAAAGCATGGACGTAACCGGTTATGCCGAAATGGACTTCAACGGAAACGACGCAGCCAATGTGTTCGTAACTGCGAACGGCCATACGAACCGCTTGCGGCTCTACTGGCTCGATGTAAAAAAAGGCAACTGGCAATTTGATGCTGGACAGATGTGGAGCTGGCTTACGCCGAACCGCATAGGTATCGGCCCGGCAACCGCTGATCTGTTCGTCACCCAGAATGAAGATGCAAACATCAATGTCGGCCTGCCCTACAGCCGCGCCAGCCAGATCCGTGTGGCTTACCATGTCAACGATAACGTGGCCCTGGGTGTAGCCATCGAAAACCCGCAGCAGTATGTAGGCATTGGTGAAACGGTGTTCCCGTTCCTCTTCAACGCGCAGTTAGGACCGCAGTTTGATGCCGCCAATAACGCCGGCACTCCCAACCTGCATCCTGACATCATTCCCAAGATCACCTTTGACGGTAATCCGGGGAATACCCATCTGCACCTGGAATTCGTCGGCCTGATCACCAGCAAAAAAGACGCGGTGATTGGACTAACTCCCAACTTTGTAACCAACACGGCGACCGGTGGCGGCGGATCGATCAATGCCAGCGCGGTGTTCAACAAGAAGTTCGGTTTGTTCGGGAACACCTTCTGGAGCGATGGCGGAGGCCGTTACCTGTTTGGACTGGCGCCTGACGCGGTCGTCCATCCGGACGGCAAGGTCTCGCTGGTGCACTCCATGGGCGGCACAGCCAGCTTTGAGTGGCAGCTTTCACCCAACACGCTGATCGCTGGAGTCTATGGCGTGGTCTATGCCCAGCGGAACTTCTTCCTGGATTTCACCAACCCGGTTCCGGGACGTTTCGCAGGCTTTGGCGCGCCCAACTCACCCAACACAGCAAACCGCATTCTGCATGAGCCTTCAGTGAACTGGATCCAGACACTGTGGGGCAACGCGCAGTATGGCAAACTGCAACTGGTAACCCAGGCTTCGTACATCAGCCGCGCCCCGTGGTTTGTAGCACTTGGAGCGCCGAAGAATGCACACCTTGGCATGGGTTATGTCAGCTTGAAGTACATCCTGCCGTAACTTAAATCTGTTTTGAAACTGAAGAGCGCCGGGTTTATCGGCGCTCTTTTTTCTTGCAGTATTCGTGGGTGCTTCACCGCAACGGGCGCTAAGGACGTAAAGTAGCTAGAATGGTGGCATGTGTTTCGGCGTGCTTAGGGCTTTGTTTGTTGCGATTCTTGCGCACGTAGCTGCTAGTGCTCTGACCGCATGGAAATAGGAATCGAGGCATTCCGATGAAATGAGGGTGCATTACAGCTATGGCGCTGGCTTCGCCAGCTCTGTTCCTTGTCTATTTCTATACCCACAGCTTGCGCTGTGGGCTAGAAGAAGGCCGCCAGCTTCGCTGGCTATGTCCCAAAAAGCACACGGTCAGAGCACTAGTGTAGTGTTTCTTAATTTACCCATTGTTATGCGGCTGCCTGATGCGTTACAGAGCGCGATTCAGAAGGAAGTTGAGAGAATAGACAGAGCGCGCCTGGCACAGGCAGCCGCACAACTCACAGAGCGCTACCAGGCCGGACAATTCTCTTCCCCGGTCATCCATACTGAAGCGCAGCGGGCGGCGTATCTGGCGGTGCGTGTTCCCGCGATCTTCTCCGCCAATCTGCACGTCTTCTCTGAAATCCGCAGGCTGGCGCCCGATGTCAATATCAGCGGCGTGCTTGACCTCGGTTCCGGACCGGGTACCGCTCTTCACGCTGCCGCACAGGTCTTCCCGTCCATTCAACACGCTACCCTGGTTGAGAGTGATGCTGCGCTTATCAACGTGAGCAAACGCCTGGGTACAGCAGTGCCTGATGTGCGCTGGCTGCAGCAGGACATTCGCTCCGGCGTGCCTGCGGAGCTGCACGACCTGGTGGTGATTTCTTATACTCTCGGCGAGTTATCACAGGCTGGGGCAGAGAAGCTGGTGATGCAGGCGTGGGCGGCTGCGCGGCAATTCCTGGTAGTCATTGAGCCGGGTACGGTACGCGGATTCGGCTTTATTCATGCTGCGCGGGCGCTGCTGATTGGAGCAGGGGCACATCTGCTGGCACCTTGTCCCCATCCATTGCAATGTCCTATGGCTGCTGCCGGAGACTGGTGCCACTTTGCCCAGCGGGTGGAGCGGACATCTCTGCATCGGCAACTCAAAGACGGGGCGCTGGGATATGAAGATGAGAAGTTTTCTTACGTAGTCGGCAGCCGAGAGGAATTTCCCACACCGGGGGCGCGCATCGTAAGGCATCCGCAAAAGCTCAGCGGGCATGTGAAGCTGCTGTTGTGCACGGCTCATGGACTGGAACGTCGAACAATAACTAAGTCACAGAAGGAGCGGTACAGGGAGGCACGGAGGGTGGAATGGGGAGATGGATGGAACGAACCACCAGCATAGATAGGGTCATCGAGAATCAATAATTGCATAATTCCAAGGTTCGGGGCCTCTATCACGAAGAAAAAGCTGTGATGCGGGCACCGGCTGATTTTATAATCCTTGCATCTGAGCAGAAGGCCGCAGAAGAAATCAGGAATTTTGTGCAACGGGCAAAGCCGCTGCTGGAACATTGTGGCAATAAAACGGCTGAGATGAGGTTCTTCCAGACTGCGCCGCAAAATATCTTCCAGTTATGGTTTCCGGCGGAGCGATAAAAGGAGACAGATGAGATATTTCCATTTATTGATTCTATTCTGCCTGTGTGCGGTGTCCCAGACTTTCAGCCAGAATACTGAATTGAGAAAGTTGAGAGAGGAAGACCAGGCTGCTCAACGCGGCGCCGCAAACATTCCTCGCAGCGACAATGATCGTGCAAAGCTGGTATTGCAATTGCTGGCTCAGGGTGCTGCAAAAACTCCCGAGGACAAATTCAATGCAGCCCTTGTGCTGGAGCATACACCTCTGACATTTTGCGGTGAACGCATGATAAGTTACGGATCTTACAACTATCTGCTTGCACATTATCTGGCCAAGGAAGCCTTCGAAGGCGGGTTCAAGGATGCCGGAATCCTGGTGGCAGCAGCTATAGATCGGTATTTGAGCTTCACTGAAGGCCATCAGAAATATGGGACGAACCGCATCATCAATCAGAAAACCGGAGCTGAAGAGCTTGTACCCATAGACCGCGACGTACCTGACAGCGAACGTGCGAAATACGGTGTTCCGCCTTTGGCGCAACTCTTGAAGATGTACCCCGAACAAAAACGGGAGAATTCTACTGGGAAGAAATAGTTCAACTGGGCCGGATTTTACGGAGGTCGATGCCTAGTTGCTGGCATTTTTTATAGAGATGGCTGCGTTCAAGGCCCAGGGCTTTGGCGGTGTTGGTGATGTGGTACTTCTGGCGCTTGATTTCATCGAGGATCATCTGGCGTTCCACCTGTTCGACTCGCTCCGATAACGTGCCGGTAGTAGCGATCTGTACCCCACCATTCACAGCTTGCTGCGGCACAGGCATGGCGGTCTGCACGGTCGAGAGCGTCACAGTGTCATCCTCGCAGAAGAGCAGCAGGCGTTCCACCACGTTGCGCAGTTCACGGATATTTCCCGGCCAGGAATGGCCCTGCAGGGCCTGCATGGCCTCAGGAGCAAAAGTTGCTTCTTTCCAGCCGTTCTGGCGGGTAATCTGCACGGCGAAATGATTGACCAGCGCAGGAATGTCTTCCACGCGCTCGCGCAAAGGCGGGAGCACAACCGGAAAAACATAGATGCGATGGAAAAGATCCTGACGGAAACCGCCCTGCTTTACCTGCTCTTCAAGATTGCGGTGCGTGGCCACAATCACACGCACGTTTACTTTGACAGGTTTATCTCCACCGATGCGCTCCACCTCGCCCTGCTCCAGGACGCGCAGGAGCTTGGCCTGCATGGCCAATGGCATGTCTCCGATTTCATCGAGGAAGAGCGTGCCTTCGTGGGCCTGCTCGAATTTGCCCAGATGACGGTTGGCCGCGCCGGTGAACGATCCCTTTTCATGGCCAAATAGCTCTGACTCGATCAGCTCTACCGGAACAGCAGCACAATTCAAAGTGACATACGGACCGGCGCTGCGGTGGCTCTTGTCATGGATGGTGCGCGCAATCAGTTCCTTGCCGGTGCCGGTCTCGCCCAGAATGCAGATGCGGGATTCGCTGGACGCAACACGCGCGATCTGGGCCATCAATTTGCGCATCTTTTCGCCGACGAAGATGATCTCTGCGCCGCCGAGTTTCTGGCGGAGCTGGCGATTTTCCTGCTCCAGGCGTTCCAACCGAAGAGCGTTCTGCACGGTGAGCAGTAATTTGTCAGTGGAGAGCGGCTTTTCCAGGAAATCCAGCGCGCCCAGGCGGGTCGCTTTCACCGCCATCTCAATGTGGGCCTGCCCGGACATCATGACGACCGGAGTCTTCACCCCCGCATTCTTGATCTGCTCGAGCAGAGTAAGGCCATCCATGCCGGGCATGACGACGTCGGAAAAAATTAAATCAAACTTTTCGGCCTTGATCATATCCAGGGCACGCATAGGGTTGTCACAGACAGTGGCTTCGTGACCAGCCAGACGAAAAGCGCGGGCGAGGGAGGCCAGGGTGTTGGCGTCGTCATCGATGATGAGGAGATGAGATTTCATTAGTCAGTATTTAGTATTTAGTATTTAGTATTTAGTATTTAGTATTTAGCAAAAGCTGCTAGCTTCTAGCTTCTAGCTTCTAGTAAAACCTTGTGAGCCGCGCTTCGCGCTTTCTCACATGCTGAGCACCGTCTCTATCTCTATGGCCAGCATTTTTCTGATCTCCCGATCTCTCGATCACGGCGATCACCCGATTCTTCCTGATTCGCGTCTTCTTTCGCGTTGGTTCGCGTTATTCGCGGCTTTTTCAGCTATTCGCGGCTTCTTTCATTCCTGCTTCGAATACTGGTAACTCTACATGAAAGGTAGTGCCTGCGTCTTTTCTGCTGCTTACGGTGATGCGGCCATGATGGTCGCTGATTACGGACTGCACAATCGCCAGCCCTAAACCGGTCCCGTGCTGCTTGGAAGTGTAATAAGGCGTAAACAGTCTTTCACATTCTTCGGGTGTAAGTCCCACACCGGTATCTGACAATTCAAAGAATACGTATTTATCCGCCATGCCGGTGCGGCAGATGAGACGGCCTCCCTTAGGCAGGGCGTCTACGGCATTCAAAACCAGGTTCTCGATCACACGGCGCAGCAGCACCGGATCGCCGCTCACAAGAGGAACTTTCCCGAGTTGCAGATCCGAGGTGATGCGCGCCGGTTCACGCATGAGCTGTCCCTGGAAAAGCTGCACGATGCTGAGCACCAGATCGTTGAGGTCGACCGCCTGAATCTGCGGCGCGGGCATCTTGGAGAAGTCGCTGAAGCGGCTGATGATGGTCTTCAGATTGGCGATTTCTGCGAGCAGTGTAGAGGTGCTTTCCCGGAAGACTTCTTCAAACTGCTCCGGTGAACTTTCACGGGCGCGCAACAGGTTTTCCACGGTGATCTGCAGGGGGAAAAGCGGGTTCTTCAATTCATGGGCCAGCCGCCGGGCTAGTTCGCGCCATGCAGCGACGCGTTCGCTCTGCACCAGGCGTTCTCTTTGCCCGATGAGTTCCTGGGTCATCTGGTTGAAGGCTTCTGCCAGTTTGCCGATTTCGTCGCTGGATGCAGGTTCTACGTGAACGTTCCAGTCACCGCTGCCGATTTTTGCGGCGGCATCGGCCAGATCTCTTACCGGATGAACAATGCGAGTGGCGATCACCGTACTCACCACCACTCCGAAAAGCGCGCCAAACAAAGCAATCAGCAAGCTCACTTTTTCTATGTGCGCTTCCAGCATGCGCTGCTGTTGCAGTGAATTGCCGATTAACAGCACTGCCGGCGGACGTTCGGTGTATCCCGGTAAAATAACAGCATGGAAAGCTTCTTCATCACCGTTGTCCCAGTGAACGGTGACTGAGGTATCTTTGCGCTGCTCCAGCGCCTGCTGGGCCAGAGGCGTGAGCCTGCCGGAATCGAAACTTTCATCGTTGGAACTTAAAAATGCGCCCTGGCCCTGTTCAGGTGAGCTGTAGATCCATGCGCGCATGCCTGCAGGCATGGCCAGCGAGTGCAACGCTGTATCGAGCTTTCGTCCGCCAAGGACGTAGAAGTTCAAGCCACGTGTCTTGAGGCTGCGGACGCAAAAGATGCCCAGCAGATTGCCTTGAGGTGTTTCCACCTGGCGCAGGAAGGCATGCTGTGGAATCGACGAGGATTGCTCCACTACCCAGCGCTGCTTGTAGCCGACACGGGCAGGCCAGTGGGCGGAAGAGATGATGCTGCCATCGGGGCCGAGAATATCGAGAAAGTCAAAATGCTGGACGGAGGCATATCCAGCAGCGGCATTGACGAAGGCGGCTGCGTCGGCGCCGTTCGATAACTCAAGGGCCATCTGGAGCATGGATTCGGAGCTGGCAATGGCCTCAACGCCCTGGGTTACGCCATCGCCTCCGCGGTCGAACTCTTTGCGAAACTGGGAGACAAGCGCCGAGGTGCGCTCCTGGTAGACGTCACGGAATGATTCGCGGGTGCGCGCCTCGATCAGCCATGCCACCGCCCCCACGCTCGCAACAATGCTGAGTGTGACGGTCAGAAGCAGTTTGGAGGTCAGGGACACGGTACTACTTGTTTTGATCTACCCATAATTGCTCCAGGCGCCAGCTTCCGTCGGCGAGTTGTTGCCAGTTATGCACGTTGTTGTTGATCCAGAGAGCTTCTGAGACGTGGGCCACGGGAATCAGGTAATCGTCTGCCAGCGCCTTGCGCTCTGCCTCGTAAAGCTCTTCAGGACGGGTGGCGCTCTGTATTGCGGCAGTAATTTCCTGCCCGAGATCAAAGTCATCGGCAATACCTGCCAGCGCTGCCGCCGGGTCAAGAGCATGCAGAGGCAAGCGCAGCAGCACGGCATCGGCGGTGAAGGTGCGGCGCGCCGATTTGGTATTGATGTGCGGATCACCGAAGATCTGCAGCATGATGCCCGCTTCACGGGCATCGACCGCCATTCTTTCAGCTACGATTCTGGCTGCCGGATCAGAGAAATCATAGGCCAGGGTCAGGGATGCAGAACCGGGATTTTCCGTGCGCCATTTGCGGACCTGGTCTGCATCCGGGCTGCGAAAGATGAATTCATATCCGGTGAGCCATTGAGGCAACAGGGCCGTAGCGGGCGCGCTCTTGCGCTGCAACAGCACATTGCTGATCACCTGGCGATTCATGGTCGCAGCAAAAGCAGCCCGGAGCTTTGGATCGACGGGCTTCTTGCCGCTCCTGCCGTTCTGGTCATTGCGGGGAAAGGCCACTACCAGCAGGTCAGCAGGACGTGAAACCACCAGAGTCTGGCTGCTCTGTTCCAACGCACGTAACTGGTCAATGCTGAGTTCGGCGGCATGATCGCGCCCCAGGTTACGTTCCAGCAGATGCTCACGCAAAGAGAATCCCATCTGCACTTCAATGGCGTCCACGAAGGGGCGTCCGCCCCAGTAGTCATCATTGGCGGCCAGCAGTGCGTGCTCGCCTGCCTGCCATTCCGCCAGCTTGTACGGGCCGCTGCCGGCCAGCACGTTATTAGGAAGGCGCTTCACAATCGCAAACCGCGAGAGCGCAAGCAGTTCCGGCAGGTGCGGCGATGGGAATGTTGTTTCTATGGTCACTGCAAGCTTGCCGCTGGGTGTGAGTTTCCAGTCAGGCATGGCCGCTTTCAGATTGGCAACAACGATGGTTGAGGTAACTGCAGAACCATCATGGAAGCTGGCGGCACGAAGCTGGAATTGCCAGACACGCTGGCCGGCATCGGCCTGCCATGAAGCAGCCAGACGGGGATGCAGCCTCCCCTGGCCATCGATCTCAGTGAGAGTCTCGAAAACCAGATCAGCAAGCTTTTCCCGATCGGCGGGATATTCAATCTCCACGCCGGGATCGATGGATTCGATCTTGTGCTGAATCAGGATTCTTACGGTCCCGCCATAGTGCGGGCGGGTGCTAGCCGAGACCGGCAATATGCCAGCCCCCATGATGACCATGAGCCAAATGCGTTTGAACTTTACCGCAGTCGGACATGGGACTAACGTCCACCCAGAAAACATGAAAATTGCGCTTCGGGTTAAGGTATCCACCGTAAGCACCCAGTTATTTTTAGGGCAAGAGAACGCAGAGTGCGCAGAGGAATGCAGGCAGTTGAAACCTGAAATACCCGTGCCGGTTTCGGTTCGCATTATTTGTCGTCCCGGTGCACGGTATCCGGCGAAAAAGCGGGCAGGCAGATGGCGATGTATTCCGCACCTTCTTCGGGAGTGGAGTATTGAATCCATTCGCCGGGATGAGCCATGATGGCTTGTCCGGCAGTAACATCGAGCATTCCATCTTTGTGGCGGACACGCAGGCGCCCACGCAGGACAATCGTGTATTCCTCAAATTCAGGAGTCTGGCCGGGCTCTTCCCATCCGGCAGGGCTGCGCATATGGGCCACGCTGATACCACCCTGGCTGGTATTCAGCCGGCCCACATACTCGTCGATAATTTTCGGCAGATTGCCGGCCGCCTGCACCCGCGTGGGACGTTCAATCAGTGTAGGCAACAGGCCCTCCTGCGCAGCATGTGTGCTTGATATTCAACATTGCAACTATTTTATTTCGGCCTTCTCTGTCCGCCAAAAGCTGAAGGGTCAAAGGCCTTGTAGCCTGCGGGCACTTTAAACAATGACGGGTCCTGTGGGCCTTCTTTGATATTGGTCAGATCCATGGTATCTCCGTCTCGTCCCTGGATTCTGACCGGAAAATGGAGTTTCTGGTCAATCCACAGCGTGCTCTTGCCGGATTTGTCGGTAACCTCCAATTTGTCGCAAGAACGGCCGTTTACGGTTTCTGTTCCGATCTTCCTGGAAGTGCAATCTGTCCTTCCACTGCACGGATCGGCACCAGATTTCTGGCGCAGCAGATCGCGCAGTCCCGGTGACATGCTGTTCTGGCGGTCACCATGAAATTCCATGTACATGTGCGGCCCATGAAGGAGCATATAGTTGGTCTGGCTGGCGGCGTCCGCAATCATACTGACGGGCCCGGCCATGGGCCCCTGGTCGCGGCCCGGCATGGAATTCATGTCCACACGCATGTTCGGCGTAGAAAAGAACCACTTGCCGGTCACTTTTTCGCCATTGTGCGTAGAGGTTGTAAAGTCGGCGGAAAAGGGTTGCGGCATCTGCGCAAACGCGGCAGAGGCAACCAGCAGCAACACCCACATAGCCAGTTTCAGTCCCGTCATCTTCTTCATTCCGGATTCTCCTTGGGAGGTGCGAGTTTCGATAATGCCTTATACCATGGTAGTGTCCTATTAGTGCGTTGCTGGGCAAAGAAAGGCCAAGGCGAAGATTAGGCGAAATATAATTATTTGGAATTATTTGTCGTTCGTTTAGGTTTGTCAACTGGTGGCAAAAAACGTATGATTTATTCACATATTCCGGCTTCACGGACGATTACTATCAAATTGGTAGTTTTCCGGATTTGCCGGAGGATTTTGCGGAATGTGGGAGCATTCCGGTATGCCTACTGCGGACCAACGCTTGTGTCTCTTTGTGTCTTCAGCAGCCCTGCTGGATTCCCCTCCAAACGATCTTTGGAAAAATCGGCCCCCTTGCCGGGGGCCGTGGAGTCATATCCAGACCACGATAATAATCACTGCGTTAGTCTGGATATGTACCATGACCAAAACGTAAACGAGTCTGGTCATGGCTCTCGCCTCCTTTCTTCGGCATGGATTTCAGGAATGCTCGTAACATCCCTGAGCCGAAACTTTGGGAGGGCAGGAAAGGCCGAACGCTTTAATTAGGCGTTCGGCCTTTTTCATTTTACAGCAGTGGATTGTATACGAAAGGGGGTTTCGATAGTTAACTACCCGTTAACTGTAGCAGATCGCTCATTGACCAAACGCGGTCAGTGATGCCAGCTTCCATGCAAGGCGTGACTCTCAAGGTTTGATGGACACGGCAGAAATTGTAATAGGCGAAGTGCAATGCGGCTGCTGCTCTGAGGTTTGCAGCTTTCTTGGAAAACGCATTAGTCAGGCGCGTGAATCTCCGCATCATCATTCGCATGGTAAGGTTCTGTCTCTCGATGTAACTAGTGCTGATGTGCTTTTCATTGGGTTTGCCCTGATGTACTTTCACTATGGTTTCTATTATCGGGCTTGGAGAATATTTCGCTTCCGCGCCATGCTGCCCATAATCACCGTACAGTTTCACAAGCTGTGCGAAGTCCACATCTGCACCAAACGAATGCTCAATTGCATTCACGTAAAATCTGAATCCGTCCGTTGTGATCTGGACGCGGTTAGCAAGCCGCTCAGAGAGATCGCCAATCAAAGTATCCGTTGTGGCTTTGGTTCTTTTCCCAATTGCGAAGCATGGAATCAGCTTCGTATCAGCATCAATGGCAGCAAACACCCATTGATCGCCAAACTCTTCAGGGTCATCATTGCGGACTCTCTTCTGCTTCTTAAAGCAGAATGTCCAGATTTCATCACACTGAATGTATCTGCAAGTGAGATTACGCATCGTGCTGTCCATCAAACGAGCGCAACGATCACCAGCAACAGACAACAGGTTCAGGATCGTGTCACGGTGTACCTGGGTAAACCGCTCAATGCTCCGAATGCTCATTCCTTCCACCAGCAGCTTCACAATAGAGATGGCTTTATCAAGCGGCAGGCGCATGTTGACCAGCTTAGGATGAGGTTCTGTAAAGGTTTTACGACATTGAGGGCAGCGGAAGCGCAGTAATCCATTACGGTGCTTTCCAAAACGCTTGGATTCAATCTGGCAATAGGGACAATTCACTGTGGATTCTCCTTGAGTCCCACAGCCGCTTTGCCGGATAATGAGCTTGTGGGTTCATCTCAGCTTCGGCTGTGGTGGATTCTGGCCCTGACTGGCATTGGCGTGCTGGTTAGGGCTTTATCGTTACAGGTAAAATACTACGTGACCCCCTTACGTAAGTCAACATAAATCGTATTGCGTTTCGTAACGGGGTTACGTACAATAAGAGACATGACACGAATACCGGAAGACATACGCGAGTACTTTGTAAAAATGGGACGCAAGGGCGGACGCTTAGGCGGTAAGATACGCGCAGAGAGACTCACCGCAGAAGAGAGAAGTGAATCCGCTCGTAAAGCCGTACAGGCCCGATGGTCAAAGCGGAAGAAATCGAGCAAATAAAAACCCGCCATCTCTGGCGGGTTCGTCGGTTTCACCTTTGCTTATGCCCGTGGAATCTTGCTGCGAACTGCTCTATACCTCTTGATGACCTTCTCATTGCCTTTTGGCCAATCCGACAAAACCGGGAAAGCGACAAGAGCAGGCTCAATGATGAAAGTGAGCGTTGTCCTGTCCTGAAATGTGACGGTGATTGCAAAGAATTCCATATCGGAAGAGAGTTCGATGTCGGCAATGATTTTATCCTTGACCTCATCGAAGTTTGCGAGTTCTCTCAGACTTGAGTGTATGCGTTGCGGGTGTGTACCCTTATTGTCAGCCATTGCATCTCCTTGTGTGGTGCTTTGGTTAGGGCTGCATGGGTGCTGTGTACACCTGTGCAGTCCGCTTCGCTTGTATCACGGGGGGCTGAGGGATTTCGCCTGATATAACCGTTAACGCACTAATGGGACACTACCTATACCATCAAAAACTTGCGAATTAAGCAAGGTTTACCTTCAGGCGCAGAGCGATTACCATTACAAGTTTTCCTGCTGTTGACTTCCGCCTAATTTATCGGAGAAATCATGCGCTTCCCCTGTTTCTTTGCGATCCTGCTGCTCAGCTCGCTTGCGGCTGCCCAGACAGTAAACGAACGGCTGGCCGTTGATGCTACCGATGCACCCCGCAACATCCTGCACTCCACTGTAACCATTCCCGTAAATCCGGGGCCGGTCACGCTGGTGTATCCCAAGTGGATTCCGGGGAACCACCGTCCGACAGGGCCGATTCACAACGTGATGGGGCTGCACATCAAGGCGGGCGGCAAAGAGCTGGAGTGGCAGCGCGATCTGGTGGACATGTATGCCTTCCATCTCCAGGCGCCTGCAGGCGCGCGGGAAGTGGAGGTTTCCTTCGATACGGTCACGTATAACGGGAAGAGCTCGGCAGCGTCGTCAAAGGTGCTGGACCTGCTCTGGAACCAGGTGGTGATGTATCCGCAGAACATGAAGACTGATGCCGTGCAGGTCACAGCCTCAGTCAGGCTGCCGCCGGGCTGGAAATTCGGCACCGCGCTCACGCCCACGCAGCAATCCGGAGAAACCGCCAGCTTTCAGACGGTGACGCTCACGCGGCTGGTGGATTCCCCATTGATTGCGGGTGCGCTCTACCGGCTGCTGGAGTTGACCAAGCCGGGGGAAACGCCGATACACGTGATCGACATGGTAGCGGAGAGCGATTCGGCGCTGCAGATTACCAACAAAGACCTGGCCAGTTACAAACAGCTTGTGGCCGAGGCTGGGAAGCTGTTCGGCGCGCGCCATTACGAGAAATATCACTTCCTGCTTACGCTCAGCGACGAGACCGCGCATCACGGGCTGGAGCACCATGAATCCAGCGACAACGGCACTGCGGAGGAGACCTTCAGCGATCCCGACTGGCATGACCTTGAGGCTGACCTGCTGCCGCATGAATTCGTGCATTCGTGGAACGGCAAATACCGGCGTCCGGCAGGGCTGGCCACTCCCAATTACCAGGAGCCGATGAAGGGCGACCTGCTGTGGGTGTATGAAGGGCTCACGGACTATCTAGGGAACCTGCTGGCGGCGCGCACCGGGCTGCGCTCTCCAGATGAGTTCCGCGAAAACCTGGCCTACACGGTGGCCATGCTTGATCATCGTGCCGGCAGGACATGGCGTCCGCTGCAGGACACGGCTACCTCAGTGCAACTCACCTTCAACGCCAGCCCGGAGTGGACCAACTGGCGGCGCTCCGCTGATTACTATCCTGAGGGCTATCTGATCTGGCTGGAGGCGGATACGGTAATCCGGCAGAAGACTAATGGACAGAAATCATTGAATGACTTCTGCCACCTCTTCTATGGAGGGCAGAGCGGGCCGCCACAGGTGGTGACTTACAGATTCGAAGATGTAGTAGCAGCCCTCAACCAGGTGGCGCCCTTTAACTGGGGAGCGTGGCTGCGTGAGCGGCTTGATTCCAAGTCGCCGCATGCGCCTGCGGGCGGCATTGAAAATGGCGGATGGAAGCTGGTGTATAACGACCAGAAAAACAGCACGATGAACGCGCGCGAAAAGACAGGGGAGGCGCTCGATCTCAGCTTTTCGCTGGGGATCATCATTACCAAAGACGGCGCCATTACGGACGCAATTCCCGGAATGCCCGCATACACTGCCGGGATTGGTCCCGGAATGACGCTCATTGCGGTGAATGGCCGCAAGTATTCCAAAGACGTGATACGGGCGGCGCTGAAGAGCGCGATAAATAGCCAGCAGCCCATCGCATTGCTGGTCGAAAACGCCGAGTTCTACAACACCTACCAGGTGGATTATCACGGCGGAGACAGGATTCCACATCTGGTGCGCGACGAGGGCAAGCCGGACATGCTGGGGGAGATGATCAAGGCGATTGCACAGTAGCCCGTTAGCATTTTCGTGTTGATGTGCGTCATTCGCAGTTTATTTCCATGATGCCTATTACCAAAGTACCTGAAGGGAAAGACTTTTTACATTCCCGAGGCAGCAGCCTGGAAAACCAAAATTACTGCCCATCTCATCCAATCAAACGTTACAGGGCAAGCCCGGGCCGAACCGGGAAGAGAATCAGCAGATGCGAGATGGTGCAAAATGAAAGACCACAGGCTTATGTCGATAGAAGAGCAGCAGAAGGAAGCCAGCCGGGATGGCACCGGCAGGATCAAACGCTATCTTGACCTGGCGGAAAAGCTGTTCAACGGCGACGAGGAGCCCACTCAGGATGCCGCTTAAGACTCCCCTCGAAGCGCATGCATTTCTGAGATAGCAGCAGTCCTTTCCAGCTTGTCCCACGCGAACGGCTTGCCATCGATCATTCTCTTTACGGTCTTGAACAAAACCGCGGAAAATAGCTGGCGATAAGAGAATCTCTGCAGCCAGAGGTGCAGCAGCAGGGTGAGATCTTCGCCCCGCCCCCGTTCCCTTCTTTCGAGCAGGAAGGCCAGCGCTGAAGCCAGGAAATCGACCACCAGAAAGATTACGAAGAAAAAAACCAGCCGTATGAAGTCGCTGGAGTCGGTGCTTTCCGGGTGGAAGTGCCGCATCACTGCATAATGCAGCATGCCAAAAAAGAACATGAGATCGATAAAGGGCGAGACCAGAGGCAGCATGATCTGGAAGATTACGATGTTGGGCAAAGCGATCCAGCCGAGGCGGCTGCGCTTGCGGATGGATGAACCGTGCTTCCAGACGGCCTGGGCGATGCCGAACGACCAGCGGAAGCGCTGGCGCATGAGGCCCTTGGCCGTAGTGGGCGCTTCAGTATAGGCCAGCGCGCGGTCTTCGCTCACGATTCTCCACTTGTTCTCCAGCAACTGCATGGTCAAGTCAGCATCTTCGGCGACCGTGTCAGTGTGGTAACCTCCAGCCTCCTGCACAGCTTTCACGCGCCATGCGCCAATGGCTCCCGGAACCACGCTGACCGCGCCCAGCACGTTGAAGGCACGGCGTTCGAAATTCTGGCTGGTGATGTATTCCAACGCCTGCCAGCGAGTCCAGAGGTTCACGCGGTTACCGACTTTAGCGTTGCCGGCTACCGCGCCGATTTCGGGATAAGCAAAATGAGGCACCAATAGCGAGATGGCATTGGGAGCAATCATGGTATCGGCATCCATGCCAATGTAAATCTCATCGGTGGTGTGTTTCAGGGCGTAGTTGAGCGCATCGGCCTTTCCCGAGTTGGGCTTGGTGAGCAGAAGAATGCGGCCCTGCGCAATCTCTTGCTTGAATGCGTTTTCTACCACCGAATAGGTTGAATCCCTGGAGCCATCATCCACCACAATCACGTGCAATTGCGGGTAATCGGAGGCCAGCACTGAACGCACCGTGTGTTCGATGACCTTCTCTTCGTTATACGCCGGAACAATCACGGTTACGGACGGCCGGTAGGTCTCAATGCCGGGCAGAGGCGGGGGTTTCCGCAGCCGGTCATAGGTGGCAAGAGCGCCAATGCCCAGCAGGCGTCCGGTCATAAGAGCATCACCAACGAAGAAAACCAGCACGATGAAATTGCTGATGATGGCAAACAGGGTGAACGCAACGTCATCAAGGCGTGCAGACCAGACTTCATCGGCTCCGACCCGCGGCATCACCTCGGCGCGGGTCTTGCCCAGAAGGGACTCGACACTGACAATTTCGAACCCTTTTGCGCGCAGTCCTTCAATGATCCGCGGCAAGGCTTTTACCGTGGCGCTGCGGTCGCCGCCGCCATCATGCAGAAGGATAATGCTGCCGCAGAAGGCCGGCGCGCGGTTTTCGCATCCGGGAGTGGCTTCCTCTTGAGCCTGCTGAAGCACGGCAGAGACTATCTGGCCACTGGTATGGCCTTTTACCCAGTCGTTAGGATCGATCTTCGAGCCCACGGTGATATAGCCGGAACTCTGCACAAGTTCCAGAGGACGCACCTGCTCGGCGATGTCCGGCTCCTGATCAATGGAGTACGGCGGACGGAAATACAAGGGCTTCACCCCCAATTTGGCGGCAAAGAGCCGTTCGGTGGCGTTCAACTCAAGATCCATGTACCGCCGTGAGAGATCGCTGATATCAGGATGCGTGAAAGTATGATTGCCGATTCCGTGGCCTTCCTGGTAAATGCGCCTGGCCAGGCTGGAGTATTTCTGCGCCTCCATGCCGATCAGGAAGAAGGTGGCCTGGGCGTGCTCCCGTTTAAGGATATCGAGAATCGCCGGAGTGTAAGCGGGGTCAGGGCCGTCATCAAAGGTGAGCGCAACTTTCCTGGACTGGGCGCCGGATTGAACAATCTCGTAGGGTTCCGGAAGATTGGTCATCTTTTCGGAGGTAACCAGGCGGGAAACGGGGTCGACAGTCAGATCACGCGTGCCTGCGCTGGGACGATGGGAGACATAGAGAATCTCTCCATAACCTTCGCGGTCTACATCCTGGCCGGCAGGGACGTTCTTCAGCTTTTCCTCCGTGCTGTTTTCCATGGGATTGTCCCAGATGGCCCACAACGAACGATCTTCCGATCCCAGCCGCCACAGGGCAAAGGTGCGGATGCCTATGTTCCGGGCAGCGCGCATCTGGTTCAACGCCGTCACCGCGTCCAGAAACCAGACCTGGTGCTCCACACCTTCATCTTCTACATAGGCAAAGGTGGGGTTGAGCGCGTCAGCATCGAAGTTGATTTCCGCCTCCGATTCCCGCGCGTGCAGCCATTCCTCCTGCACATTGTCTGTGCTTACCGACAGGACGCGATGCTTTTCCTTGTGCGAAACCGCCCAGTCATAGCCGTAGCTCCCGATGCCACAGATGATCTTGTTTTTCGGAATGTCTTTTACGGCTTGCTGCAGGTTGGAGACAAACCAGTCTTGCGCGGCAATGGGGCCGGGCTCACTGGAGGTCTGGTGCTGGTCGTAATTCATGATCACCAGGCCGTCAGAGTTTTCGGCAAGCTGGGCGTAGTCGTAATCTTTGTCCGCCACCGGCACGTTGATATACAGCTTGAGGCCACGGCTGTGCAGGTCGCGCCCAAGTTCGCTGATCAGGGCGCGAAAGCCAGGCTGGGCCTTGAGCGGAATCTCTTCAAAATCGATGGCCGCACCTTTGTAATGGTCACTGCCCAGAAAAGTCAGCACCTGGTTGCGGAAATTCTGCCGCGCATCAGGGTTATTCAGAAAGTCGCCGACGCCGGCAAGCCACACCCGCCGCACCGGGTCGAAGTTGTTGATCAGCGGGAAAACATCGACGTTGGCCTTTTCCGCCTTCAAGAACGGCATCACCTTGTCGTCCACGGAATGAACACCATTAGCTTTAGGCTGGATGACAGGGAAAAGCTGGTTGCCGGCATCCACACTCTGCAGGTTCCCGTCAGGGGTGATTACGTGCAGCCACTCGGGGAAGAGGATGTCAATCTGGGGATAGTATTCCTTGAGTGAAACGAAGCTGGCTGCATCCCAAGTCACATAATAGGCGGCACGGATGCCTTCGTCCGCATTGAGTTCCACCTCTGAGGCCGATGCCTGGGTCTTACGATGTGTGCCTTTGGGTTTCGGCTTTCGCCGGGTCTCGCGCTCGGCTTTGAGCGCCTTCAGGTTATGCTTCTGCACCGGCGCCAGGAGGCGCGGCAACTCCTCCTGCTCGAAAAAAACCGAGACCACGAAAAAAAGAATAAAAAAAGTGATGGTTATGCCAAGCACATCAAAGAGCCTGCGCAGACGAGTCCAGCGTCTGCGCCGAGGGTCAGGGTCATAAAATATGGGCTTGGACATAGGAGAAATCTGTATTAATCGTAAGCCGGATAGCAGGGGAGGTCAATGGAATGAGCGCGGTGCAATCATACGTTGACCGGTGCAGGAATCTGAATGAAAAGAACACGATATCGCACATGTTCTGGGATATCATTGTGAACTGGCTTTCAACATGCACAGCTAAGGGCGACCCTGCATGGGCAATCCCAGTTATTTCATCCGGACAATTTTGCACCCCATAGATGAGATGTGTTTGTTGTCGAGGAGGTATAGTGTCTCCTGACGTATTAATCCTAAAGGGGGGTGGAGTCAAAGGTTTTATTTTTGCTGGAGTAGTTCAAGCACTTGAGGAAAATGGCTATCACTTTAGCACATTCGTTGGAACTTCAGCTGGGGCGATCGCAGCTGTGTTGTTAGCTGCCGGTTTAAAAGGCAATGATTTGGAAAAGGAGTTACGAGAAGTCGATTTTGCCAAGTTTCGAGACTGTTCGTTGTTCAAAGCTCTCTTTGTTAACCTTCCGTTACATTTCTGGATGTATCCGGGATGGCGGTTGCGACAGTGGATAGACGAGTCACTGAAAAGGCAGTTTCGTCAAGATCCCGTTTACCTTCGTGATCTTCCACTACGCGCTGTGATATTTGCTTGCACTCCGCACGGTGGTGTTCGTGTTTTCGATTCAATAGGCCAGCGTCGAGATGAAGAGGCTGGCTACGCAGTGCGCTGCAGTGCTTCAATACCAATATTCTTCAAGCCGGAGTCCATTGGGGGTGAACGTGTTTTTGATGGTGGCTTGCTGAACAATTATCCCGTTGAAGAATTTCAAAAATATGAGCAAGAACGGGGGAATCACAGAACGGACTTTATTGCAGTTTATCTTGGAACACAGAGACAATATAAACCCCGCTCTGTCATACCTGATATTTTTGACATCATCCTAAACCGCGATGACCGGCTAGTCGTCAAGAAATATAGTGAGCAGACCATAAGTGTCGATCCCTCTCCCATCAGGACTACCGATTTTTCCATTACAGAAGATGAGAAGACGCTTCTTGTTCTTAAAGGACGGCTCGCGGCCATCGAGTTCCTGGCCATAGAGGCTGAATCTGCAGCAAAAAAAGCGAAAGAAGAATCAAAAAAACAATCCGAAATGTTTAGTGAAGCACAGGCCGAGCAACAAAAGGCCACCCGACTAAAGGAGCAAGCTGATAAACTTAAAATGGATGTTGCAGTTCGATATGATCAGGTTCGGAAACATCGCAACCAAGAAAAAAAGAGAGTTTTTGTTGAGTATACCGTGATCCTCCTCTTGCTCCTCTACCTGGCAATACCAAGAGGCAGGCATTTCCAATCTCCGGGGAATCTGATCAGCCCGTCATTCATCATTCACAAATATCACATCCATGTGGTTGCTGTGGATGTACAGAACCGGGCTGTATCCGATGTAAACATAACTTCATCCGTGAGAAGCCAGCGGAAAAGAACCGGGAATAGATTTGAATTTGAAATTTCATCCGCAGCGCTGCTTAGCACACAAAGTGTGACTTTCTACGCAAAAAGAAGAGATTTTTCATGGGAAAAGTCAGCCATCTTAGACGCGGCTGACAATCAAGATGTGAGGATTCCTTTATACCCGCTATATAATCCGGAGGAGCATGGGAATCGAAAGCTCTCGATATCAAAATTTACAATCAAATTGGTTGATCTCGAAGGCAAACCAGTGCTTAAAACAAAATTCTCATGCACTACGGAGGGGATACCGGAAGAAGCTACGAGCGTAGACGGAAAATATGCTTGTTGGATTCCAGTCAACAGCACCAAAGTCAGAATAACCGCGATTGCTGGATGCTATAAGTTCATTGGTGAAATTTCAGTGGCACAACAACAAGTAGCACTGAATCAAAAAATTGCCGCTTGCATTAACGACTAATCGCTTTTACTTTGGGAGCTTGGCTTTTGCCTGCGCTTTCGCTGGTGTCTTAACAGGATTACTTTGCGGTTGGGAATACTTACTTTCATTCTCTACATACTCTGTATTTACTCGAACTCTCGATTTGATGACACCTTTCGCTGCGGCAATCAGTAAATATGCCTTGAGAGCAGGGTCCGGCAGAGCGCGAATCGAATCTTCAACCCAAGCTTCTCCATGTTCAGAGCTGAATTCCACTAATTCAGCCAATTGGCTGTAGCCATGGCGCTCGTCTATGTCTCCAGTGGCACTTTTTTGGACCGCCTTAACGCCGGAATCCAAAACTGTCAAAACCAGATCTGAGAATGTCCTGGAATCTTTGACGTAGAACGCAGCTTTCGCCATTTGGACCATAGCAGTAAGTTTGGCTTTATCATCCACTTCTTTCAACTCGGACAACTGTTGCGAGTAGAGTTTTATTGCCCGGGCAGGATCGAGATCAGCCATGCTCGAAATGACCGACGCATATCCAGCAAAGCGTTTGCCCGGATCCGTGAGTTTCTGAGCAATATCAAGAGCGCCCCACGGATTTGTTTGCTTCAAGAAATTGATCTTAGCGAAGGCCGCATTCTCTTCCATTTGATATCTGATCGCTGCTTTCTGATTGGGACTGGCCGGACCACCTTCATTCATGCCTCGTTCAACATGTTCAAATTTCTTGCCGACATTTTGAAAGACTTCCGGGTGGTCGCTCTGAAGCTTCTTGTACCATTCCGGCTCCAATACCGCCACGAGATCCAAAGTTCGAAGCAAGAGCTCTTCCGACTCAGATCCCAGATCAAAGCTTCCATTCGCAGTATAGACAATTATCTGCTGGTTGGGATTTGGCTTGGAAATATCTTCAAGAAGGCTGTTTATAAATACGTCCAAGCTATTGTGATACTCTGCGGAGTCTACTCCATACTGCGAACTTTCCAGCAATTTGAAGAATTCGCGGTTTGTGTTGCCAAACGTTTTTTGGGGGTCTTTATCCTTGTTTTCTCGTTCTGCTTTGTAGTAGCGCAGGGCATCTTTGAGAATTCCAGCCGCCTCCTGAATCTCGCTTCTGGCCAGAAGCTCTTTCACAAGGAAAGCCATTGCCTTAAAGGGATACTGCCCACCGTTCCTGTCGGGAATGGTCTTTGCAACGGATTCAATCCCAGCTAATGCCAACCGTTTATCTTTCTCAGAACGCCAATAGTTGGCGAATGTGGTGACCGCGGCGTCTGCGGCAAGACTTTCAGGAGGAGGCATTTTGGGCTTCCCCTGAGAATTAGGATATGGTGGTTGTTTGAGTCCGCTCAAAAGATCCAGTGCCGTTCGTGAATCCACATAGGAGAGCTGCGCAATAGCATTCTTTTGAACGGAAGCAACGTTCCACTCGGAATCGTTGATTTGCGGTGCTAATCGATATTGCTCAAGACACCATTCCCGAGTCTGCTCATGTCTAATACGAGCTGCCACTTCAGTCAGCGAAACCAGATAAGAAGCGCGCTGTCCTGGACCAAGCTGAGTGGCAAATCCATTGCTCTCGGTCAGAAGTTTTTCGGCGGCAATATTTTTTTGGAATGACCATGCGTGTGCTACTCCGAAAAGAAGGAGGCTCATCACTGTAATGATCAAAAAAAACACGGGTTGAAGTGACTTCCTCACTTCTGCCACCCTGCAGCGAGCAATGCATTGAGTTGCATGTGTCGTTCGGTTTCAGATGTCAGTTCCCGGCGACTCTTGACCTTTGCAAGCTGCAGATTACGCACGGGTGAAGTGTAGCTCGTTTGCCAGCCCGATATAAGGGAGGCAAATTGCTCCGAGCTGTGTTGGAATAGTTCATCCATATTTGGTGCAAATCCGTCATTGCAGGTTTGGAAAACACAATCTGAATCACCACAGCCAGTTGCGACGAATTTGTCTGTATGATAGGTCAGGCAAGCAAACGAAGTACGTTGCCCGATGCAGCAGATAATCAGACAGATCGCTAGTACGTAGAAAGCAGCCTTTGCCATTTTCTGGACAGCTCCTTTGCCAAAAGTGATTTGCTGGCGCCTTCTTGGACCCTACCGGGGTTACATCAATCGTGATTTCAATTACCCGTAGCTACATAGAGAATAAGAAGAGCTGTTCTATGGCGCACGGCTAAACGGCGAAGATCTCGGGCAGACCACGATTACTAGACTGCTGACCGACGCGGAGAGATTATATTGCATAATTCCAGAAATTTTGCAAGGCCGGAAAAAAAATTACGTCCAGGGTACTCCGTTTTTAACCGGCGCACAAAATTAGAGCCGTCTAATGCCTGCTCCTTCTATGGTGCTCGTGCCTATACTAAATGCTACTAAAACGTATCTGTGTTTCAGTACACTTAAGCGCTACTGCTTTAGTGCTGGAGTTTAATGTCAAGCGCTTATAATGTAGCACTTTAGGTATAAGGGATATCCAATTGACGCGATTTTGGTTGTTGCTAGTAGTATTGTTGCCAGACGCGACCGCATTTTCGTTATGGCTGCAGAACGGACCTATGGACGACAGGTCTGGAGCAAAAGCCTGTCAATTAGCAGGTCAATCCAGATCCTTGTTAATAGGACGGGCGTCCGCTGTGGAAACAAGCACTCTACTTGCAATCGAGGCCATGCGGACTTCTGCGCTGCCTGAAACAGACCAAGCTCTCAGAACCTCGCTGGATCTTCTTGCCGAGCGAATACTACCGGCCTTAAGCTCCGCATCCTTAGATGTTATTGCTTTCAGCCACAAGATGCATAATGCGGAGCATGCCTGGCTGGCCGGCGGCACATCTGACGGGTTAGTTCAAGTAACTGAAACCGATACCGGAGCTCCGATTTTTAGATACAAATTTCAAGGTGCGGTGCTTGCTCTTAGCTTCAGCCACGATGACCGTTATTTTGCCGTCGGCACGGCCTCCGGGATTGCACAAATATTTGCTACTGAAAACGGGTTCTGCAACACGCCACCGCAGAAGATAAGGTTTTGCAGCATAACCCAGCAAAAGTATTATGGGGAAATAAGGGCCATTGCATTTAGTCCAACAGGAGATAGGCTCGCCATTGCAAATGGGGATTATGTCAGAATCTTTGACAGTGCAGATGCGCACCGGCATCGCGTTGTGATACGGCAACCGGGCAAGATTACGGCCTTAAGTTTTGCTCCCGAAGGCCACTTTCTAGCCAGCGCAGGCGAATATGGTGCCAGTATCTTCAAAGATACAAGTAATGCGAAGACCCTAAGACTGAGGACAGCTTACCGTTCCAGTTCCATTGCTTTCAGTCCTGACGGAAAGCTGATCGCAACAGCAGGTGAGGACGGCATTGCCAGAGTTTTTGACTCACACGGTCGCTATGAACTGATCAGAAAGGAATACGAAGCTCGCATCCAATCAGTCGTTTTCAGCCCGGACAGCCAGTTCGTCGCCATTGCAGGCGGAGACTCTACTGCGCGCGTAATCGATATTACGACAGGAGATGAAAGTGCATTGCTGCAACATCAGGATTTCGTGAACGCAGTCGAGTTTAGTGAAGACGGGAATTGGTTGGCCACTGCCAGTTCCGACCATACAGCGCGCGTCTTTGATTGGCGTGCGGCGAGGGAGGTGGCAAGGCTTCCTTTGGATGGCCCAGTCACCGCTATCTGCTTTGGCCCGCACAACCGCCTGGCTATTGTTAGCGAGTCTAAAAGGCAGCTACGGGCATTTCAAATCATCAACAGAGACGAGGTGTTGCGGCTGCCCACAACTCCCAGCATCCGGGTTCAGGCAATTGATTTGAGCAGTGACTATAGACTAATAGCTACCGGGAGTGAAGATGGAATTTTGCGAGTCTTTGATATTACGGATTCATCCAGTTGGGAATCGTCCGAACACAAAGGCTCTGTCGCTTCGGTGCTGTTCAATTCAAGCAATGAGTGGCTGACCACCGGAGACGGAATAAGTGTTCCCCAAGGTCAGGGAAATGTTCGTATCTTTGAAGTAGTGAGCCGAAAACCGATAAAGATTATTCCACACGAAAACATAGTCCAAGCCCTTGCTTTTGATTCGGCAAGCCAGATTCTCGCTACAGGCACTTATGGAAATTCAGACATTTCGGCTCGCGTGTTTGACGCAACCAAAAACTTTCGCAATCACTTTCCACCGATTAATCATGACTGGCCGATAAACGCAGTAGCAGTTAGTCCAGATGGTCATTTTTTAGCAACCGGAGATGCCGAGAAATGTCGCATTTTCAGGCTTTCTGACAGATCTACCACGGAGTGCCAGATGTCACCCGATAAGGTCGCGGTTCTCGCTCTAAGTTTCAGCAAAGACAACAAGCTGCTCATCAGCGGAGGCGATGATAGCAATATTCGAATCTTCGATGTGGAAACAGGCAAACTGCAACGAGTATTGCCTCACGACAGCGCAGTCGTTGCCTTAACGATTACTGATGATGGAACATTGTTCGCTTCTGCAACACGAGGCGGCATTGTACGAATTTTTGATGCCGCAGGTGGAAATCAGATTGGCCAAATTGACAATCATATGCGAAACATAAAAAACATAAAATTCTCCAAAGACGGACGGAGAATCCGAACAGCGGCCATTGGCTCTGAGGCCATATTCATTCGGGAGTATTGGGTACGAGGTCAGGATTTGATTGAGAAGGCCTGTTCTTATCTTCAGCGCAATTTAACAAAAAAAGAGTGGCAAGAGTATCTGCCCAACGAGGCTCCTCGCCGAACCTGCCCATCATTACCAGACCCTCAATAGAAGCAAATTGCGACTGTTTCCGACGGATGGCCAATACTTACCCAAGCGACACCGCCTTATAGCGCGCAATACGCGACAGCTTAAACTTTGCTGCCGAATCACACTCTGCGGGTGAATACGCGCGTTCTCTTGATTCGAGCGCAAACGTCGATAAAAGAAGGAACCGCCAGCAGGTCCAGGCAGCCCTGATACATTAAAGCTTAACTGATGAAACGCCTCATCGAGTTCATCCGCGACAACAAGCTGTTTTTCCTGTTGTGCACGCTCGCAGCTCTCGCCCTGCGGCTGTTCTTTGTTTTCCGCTATCCGCATGTCGCTGGCGACAGCTTCGTCTACGGCGACATCGCCAAGAACTGGCTCAATCATGGCATTTACGGTCTGACAGACGGGCCGGATATCCGCCCTACGCTGATTCGCCTGCCCGGTTACCCCACGTTCCTGGCACTGATGTTCTCCATCTTTGGCCAGGAGCATTACCACGCAGTGATGGTCGCGCAGGCGCTGATCGATACCAATACCTGCCTGGTGATCGCTGCGCTGGCGCTGGAACTCATGAATGCCAGGACGGCCAAGGCTGCCTATGGATTGGCGGCGCTCTGCCCTTTTGTGGCGAATTACTCGGCCGCTCCACTCTCTGAAACCCTGGCGGTCTTCTGCACGGCCCACGCACTCTATTACGGCATCCGCGGGTTGAAAGAACTCCAGGGCGGGCAGCAATCTGCCCGGCACTGGTGCTTCTGCGGCCTGTGGACGGCCGCAGCCATTTACATGCGCCCGGACAACCTACTCCTGCTGGTGCCGTTTGGCACCGTCCTGCTCTTCCTGATGTTCAGGCCGTTGAGTAAGAACCGAACGGCGATCGCCGGAACCCTGTTGCTGCTCACCAGTCTTGGTCCGCTCATCCCGTGGACAGTACGCAACTGGAAAACGTTCCATATATTCCAGCCGCTGGCGTCACGCTATGCCGATGATCCGGGAGAATTTGTGCCCCTGGGGTTCAACCACTGGATAAAAACCTGGACAGTGGATTTCGTCTCTGTGGATGAAGTGTTCTGGCATGTCTCCGGAGAATCCATCAGCATGAATTCCCTGCCCGAGCGGGCCTTCGATTCACGCCCGGAATACGAAGCCACGGAAAAATTGATTGCCGCCTACAACCAGCAGCTCTATATCGATCCCGCCCTGGACTGGCAATTCGAGTTGCTGGCAAGGGAACGGATGAACCACAATCCTTTCCGCTATTACCTGTGGCTGCCCGCCCTGCGTATTGCCGATATGTGGCTGCGTCCACGCACGGAGATGCTGCCTGTGGATCCGCGCTGGTGGGAGTTCTCCAACGATCCCAAAGAAAGCGCTTTTTCTTTTTTATGGGCGGTACTGAACCTGCTGCTTCTGCTGGCGGCGCTGCGTGGCTGGATAAGCTGGCGGCTGGGCCTTTATGGTTTTGTTCTGGCCGGCTTCGTGCTGGTGCGGTCCTTGTTCCTCGGCACCCTTGAAAACCCCGAACCCCGCTACATGCTGGAGTGCTTCCCCGTGGTGCTGGTGTTTGCAGCGGGAGCGTTTACCAGGTCCAGACAAACGACGACACCCTCCGGATCAACGTGACTTCCAGAGCAGCCAGCATTCCGCCCATGACCATCCTCCTGAACCTTGAGTGCAATGTGGCTGAAACATTGGATTTTTGCCGCTGATGAACGCTGATTTACGCTGATCGGTTCAGGCCATTTCGAGTTTGGCAGTCAGCATTCAGCCCCTGACTCGACGGCGATCTTTGCTGCGAAGATAATCCGAGCAGACCAGACCTCGGGTTTACCACAGCGCAGCGGAGCCGCAACCAAAACCCTGACCACAAAGGACACAGAGGTTTCACAAAAGGGGCACGGAGGAAAGCTTTTGAGAGAAGAGCTCCAGAACGTTTTTCTTGCGGAAACAAAAAACCCGCCGGCTTGCGCCGGCGGGGGTTGATTGAGGTTGATCTCAGAGTTAGAAGGTGACCTTTCCACCAATGATGACCGTACGGCCACCGGCGGCGGTTACGCTCGGATTGGCGAAGTCCGATCCAAACACTCCGACTCCAGCGTTCTCCAGGTTTGCATCGATGCTGGCAAAGTTGTAGTGGTTGAGAGCATTGAGTGCGGTCATGTGCATCTCAAAGTTCACGCGCTCACCCAACTTGAAGTTCTTGAACACGGAGGCGTTGGCGATGTTCGAGATCGCATCCCGCTGCGGGTTGCGAGGAACATTACCGAACGGAGTGCCGAAGACGGACTGGGCAACGCGTCCATTGATGATGAAGCGTACCTGGTCCGGAGTCACGGTCACGAGGTTGGTAGTGGTGCTCAGCAGCGCCTTATTGCCGTTCAGGGCGTTCATGCTGATCAGGGTGTTGGCCGGCAGAGCGCAGGCAACACCGCCCACGCCGAACACGGCGGCAAAGCCTGTGCAGGCATCACCGGCGTAGATACCCACGGCATTCGCCGGGGCATTCTTGTTCCCGAAGAACGGCCGCGCGCTGTCAACACCTACAAACGCGCCGACAAAGGCCGAGTCATAGTAGTTGCCGGTTGCGGTCTGGAAAGCCTCGCCATTCTGTTGTGGGGTATAGGGCTGTCCTGATCCGAGAATGTAGTTGGCTGAGAGTGTCCAGCCGCCAAGCAGGTGCCCAACTACGCCATGCTGCTCTTTGAAGAATGGAATCTGCTCGGTGAACAGAATCGTCCAGATGTGGGTGTAGTCGAGGCCCGATGTCGAGCGCTCGGCGCCACCGGTCTGGAAGGGGTTCTGTGAAGCGAACAGGGTGTTTCCGGCGGTACCGGTGGCAAAGATCTCGCTGACGTTATCGAGGTTCTTTGACCAGGTATAACCAGTGCGCATGGTCAACTGCTTGAACAGGTCGTTCGCGCGGAATTCCAACTGCATGGCGTTGTAGTCGTTGAACCCGCCATTGTTACGGGTACGGGATACACCGACTCCGCAGTTTACGCGACCCACATCGGTGCCCGCACCAGGTCCCACCTGCTGGGTGGTCTGGCAGGCAGTGGTAGGCGTTCCGGGCGGCAGGAATTGCGGGAAGTTCTGCAACAGGCCAGGACGGGCAGTGGTTCCGAGGAACGGATTGCTGTCCACGGTCTGGAACAGGTCGAAGCCATGGGTTCCTGAATAACGAGCTTCAAAAGCGGCGTTCTTGGTGATCTCGCGCTCGAAGCCGGCGCTCCAGGAGTGCACCTTGTCAGGACCAAAATTGGGAGAAACGTTGGTCTCGTTCTGGGTGCGTGGGTCGAAGGTGTTCTTTTGGATGAGCGGCGACAGTTGCGCGCGCACGTTGGGACCGGTCGGAGTAGCAGGAAGCATAGTGCTGTTCAGGCCGGTGGTTACGGTCTGCAGGAAGGTCATCGGCGCCGATGACGAGATGTTTACGAAGATGTTGTAGAACGGCGGATCATACAACATGCGATAGCCGCCGCGGAAGACGGTTTTGCCATGACCAGTGAGGAAACCACCCCACTGCGGCGAATAGGCAAAGCCGATGCTCGGGCCAAAGCTGTTCTTCACCGCCGGAATCTGCGGATTGGTGCGCTGGGCCAGAGGCAGCGACTGCAGCCACAGGGCCGTGCTGGGGTTGCTCTCTACCTGAGTAGTGAGCTGGTTAAAGAGATTGGCGGGCTGGCCATAGTAGGTCCAGGTCAGGCCGGCGTTGATGGTCAGGTTCTGCTTGATCTTCCAGTCATCACCGAAGTACAGGAAGGTATCATACTCGCGGAAATCCAGGTTGGGATTACCGTTGGCGATCTGCACACGGTTGGGAGTGTTAGTGGTCAGGAAGGTGTTAAGACTTGAGAACCTGTACGCACCGTTGACGATAGGCAGGAAGATGTTAGGTGAACGCTGATAGGTCCAGTTCACGCCAGACTTGAAGTTGTGCTTGCCAAGGACGTAGTTCCAGTTGTCCTGGGCCTGCCAGTCGTTCACCAGGCGCGACTGCGGCAGGTTGGTGGCCGGGCCGAGGCCCAGGAAGCCGGTGATGGCGATGTTGGTGAAGGCATTGAGCAGGTGACCGGCATCCGGCTCAAACGGATTCAGGCCGCCGCCGAATTCCACATTCAGGCGGTTGAAGCCGATGCGGGCTTCGTTGACCATGCGGGAGCTGAAGTTGTGGGTCCAGCTCTCCAGCACAGCTTGGCTCAGCGCTGGGGTGTTCCGTACCCAGCCGCCTGCGCCGTTGTCGCTGATGTTGAAGTTGCTGCCACGGTTGAAGATGTAACGGCTGGTAATGGTGTCACCGCCCAACTGCAGGTCAGTGCGCAGAACCCAGTCAAAGCCGTGGAAGGGCGTGGTGACAACGCGGGTTACGCCACCGATTTCTACGCCATTGGCGCCCGTGCAGGTTCCAATATTAGCTAACTGCGGGCTGCGTGGAGTCGGATTGCCGAAGCTGAAGGCATAGGGGCCAAACGACTGCATGATCGAGAGAGCCGTGGTATTCACGCCGCAGCCAGCCAGCTTGGACAAACCATTTGGCGTAGGAGTACGGGAGGTGGTGGTGAACACACTGGTACCGGAGAAAAGATCGTTGTCGAAGCCGCCGAAGATGAACAGCTTGTTCTTCAGGAGCGGGCCACCCATGGTGCCGCCGGTGAATTCCTCGTTGGAGCGCGGAGGACCGGTGAACGGAGTGCCTTGAGGATTGGTGGAGGTGGTGGTGCCGGGCTTGGGAGTGTTGTGCTGCGTGTTGCTGAGCGCGCTGGTGAACGAGTTGTTGTTCGTTCCAAACAAGCTGCCGTGCCACGAATTGGTGCCCGACTTGGTGATCACGTTGACCACCGAACCGGCATTGCGGCCGTATTCAGGACCAAACTGGTTGGTTACGATTACGTACTGCTGGACGAACTCGGTGTTGCTCACGAAGAGCCCCGGGCCGCCCACGCTGTTATCGTTGTTGTTCTGACCGTCGATTTCCTGGTCATTGTTACGGCCACGGTTGCCGTTGCTGGAAATACTGGCGCCGTTGGTATTGGAAAAGTTGTTGCTGCGGCTGGATGCGACGCCGGGAACAAACAATGCCAGACGATCCAGGCCTTCGTTCTCCTCAATACCGGCAAAGGTCTTGAGCGTGGTGCTGGTAAAGGTGTTGGTCACCTGTGCCTGCGTGGTTTCAATCAGCGGAGCATCGGCGGAAACTTCCACGGTGGTGGTGGTTTCGCCCACGCTCATCTTGATGCTGCCAATACCGTAATCTGCACCGGCGGCAACCGGAACATTGCTATGGGTGGCGGTCTTAAAGCCTTGAGCTGTGATCTCTACGGTGTACGTGCCCACCGACAAGAGGTTCAGCCGGAAGTTACCCGAGTTATCGCTGGTCGTTGTAGAAACCTGTCCGGTGTCCACGTTCTTCGCTTTTACTTGCGCGTTGGCGACAACCGCGCCCTGAGGATCAGTCACTGTGCCCGAAATCGAGCCTTTAATGACCTGTCCCACGGACGGGATGCACCAAACCAACGCGAGAGTAACGGCGACGAGAGCCATAATGTCGCGCAGTTTTATATTCATTCCTCATTCTCCATTTGGTTGGTGAAATGACGAGAGTAAGCCCCTAAATTGACTCTGAAACGGTTACAGATGGCTTTCCCCCACGTCTTTTGCCTATTCATTAGGGCAATCAGAGTTCCACTGCAATTCCCCTTTAGAATGAGCAGGTTACCTTAGTAATACAACCCGGAAATCTTTGTTTCTGGAATATACCGAAGGGAACAATTCCAAAATTGGAATTTATTGTCGAAGGCCTCGACATTCGTCCGCAATCCGCTGTTACTGAACATATTGAGGGAGACCGCCCGGTGCAAGCGGTGCAATCAACAGGGAATAAACAGTTTCTCTTTTGTATTTCCTGGTTATGGAGCTCGCAAATCAAAATGTTGTTAAGACAAGATATGCGCGATCCGCATCGAGGTCAGGCAAATACAAAAGGCTTCTGGGCTCATGCCGCTGATGCATTTCTAGCGGCACAAAAAAAGCCCGCCAGCAAAGGCTGGCGGGCTGAAAGGACTTCAGATTCAGTTCAGTTAGAACGTAATCTTTCCACCGAAGAGGATTCTGCGTCCAGGAGCTCCAGTGAGGCTTGGATCGGCGAATCCGCTAAAGGATGACCGGTTGCCGGCGTCTTCCACAAACGGGTCAACGCTGTTGAAGTTGAAGTGGTTAAACACATTCAACATGGTCGAGCGGAATTCGAACGAGGCCCGCTCCGTCAGCTTGATCTTCTTGTAGACGGAGAAGTTGCCAGTATTCGTGATGGCGTCCTGACCGATGTTGCGCGGTACGTTGCCGAAGGGCGTGCCGAAAAGCGACTGCGATTGTCCGCTGTTCACGATGAAATGAACATCGTTCCGGGTCACGCTCACAGGGGTAGTGCCGGCAGTGATGCCCTGGCCCTGGTTCAGCGCATTGACACTGATGATGGTGTTTGGATTGATATTGCAGACGGGTTCCGCACCTGTCAATGCGAAGAAGTTGCAGGCATCTCCAGCAAACATGCCCACAGTGTTAAACGGGGCATTCACGTTGCCGAAGAACGGGCGGGCAATATCAACACCGTTGAAAGCGCCGATCCAGCTCGCATCGTAGTAATTGCCGTTGGAGCTGCCCGTACAGGTGCTCGGTGTTCCGCTGCAAGACAGCAGGAAGGCCGAACCCAACTGCACTGGCGTGTACCGCTGGCCGGACTGGAGGATATAGTTTCCAGACATGGTCCAGCCGCCGAGCAGGTGTCCGATCAGGCCGTGCTGCTCCTTAAAGAAGGGCAGTTGCTCGGTGAACAATGCCGTCCAGGTGTGCGGATAATCCAGTCCAGAGAACGAGTACTCTCCCCTGCCGGTGTTCAGAGGATTCTGGGCAAAAGCTACCGAGTTTCCACCACCGAAGGTGCTGAAAATTTCGGAGACGTTGTCCAGGTTCTTGCTGAAGGTGTAACCGGTCCTCACGGTCAACTGTTTGAACAAGTTGTTGGCCCGGTACTCCACCTGCACACCGTTGTAATAGGAGTAGCCGGAGTTGCTGCGCGTGCGCACTACGCCAGGGCCGCAATTTACACGGCCCACGTCAGTGCCTGCACCGGGTCCTACCTGCTGCGTGGTAGCGCAGGGCGTGATGTTAGAGGGAACCAGGTTGGGGAAGTCCTGTTTCAGATCAGCGACGAACGGATTTCCATTCACGGTCTGGAACAGATTGTAAGCCCGGTTTCCGGAGTAACGCACCTCAATGGCGGAATTCTTGGTGACCTCACGCTCAATACCGAGTACCCAGGCATTGACTTTGTCAGGCCCGAAATTGGGCGTAAGGGTGGTCGCGTTCAGAGTACGAGGATCGAGCGTTCCCGGAGTCAATGCAGCGGACAGAGAATTGCGCACATTGGGTCCGAGAGGAACGGCCGGCATGGGTTTGCTGCGAGCTGCGCTTCCAGCGAAGGTCTGCAGGAAGACTTCAGGAGCAGCGGTGGCCATGTTGCTGTAGATGTTGTAGAACGGCGGATCATAGAGCAGGCGATAGCCGCCGCGGATCACGGTCTTGCCGTTGCCGGTGAGGAAACCACCCCACTGCGGTGAATAAGCAAAACCCAGGCTCGGGCCAAAGCTGTTCTTGGGCGAGGGGAAGGTCGGGAAGGTACGCACGGAAAGCGGCAGAGCCGGATTCCAGAACGCCGTCGCCGGATTGCTTTCACGGGTGGTGGTGATGCTATTGAACAGGTTCGCCGGCTGGCCATAGTACGACCAGGTCAGGCCCAGGTTCAGGGTGAGGGACTGGCTGACTTTCCAGTCATCGCCACCGTACAGGAAGGTGTCATGCTCGCGGAAATCCAGTCCAGTTGGACCTTCAGCAACGCGGATGCGGTTGGGGCGATTGCCGATGAAGCTGGAGCTTGAAAGAGAGGCGGGATTATTCCAGCCATCGAAGCGGTACTGGCCGTTGACGTTGGGCAGGAAGCCGTTGGGCGAGCGCTGGTAAGTGTAGTTCACGCCGGCCTTCAAGGTGTGTTTGCCGAGAACGTAGTTCCAGTTGTCCTGTCCCTGCCAGGTGTTCACGAAGCGGAACTGAGGCAGGTTGGTGGCGCTGCCGATAGAGGTGAATCCGAGGCACGGGAACGCACCGCTGAAGCTGCAGGTGGGCAGGCGGAACAGAACCTGGGCAAGTCCCTGGTCAAGCTGACTGCCAACGGGAACGGTGCCGAAGGTGTTGCCGCCAAAGTCCACATTCAGGCGGCCATAGGAAACGCGCGCCTCATTCACCATGTGGCTGCTGAGGTTATGAGTCCAGCTTACCAGGACGGCCTGGCTCAATGCCGGGACGCTTACCGGGTAACCGGCAGCGGCATCGCCGAAGTCGAGGTTGAAGTTGTTGCCGCGATTGAAAATATAGCGGGCAGTAATAATATCGCTGCCCAACTGCCAGTCAACTTTGTTAATGAAGTTGAAGTTATGAGTGGGCTGCGGAACAAAACGGGTGACGCCGCCGAACTGAACCTTCGAGCAGCTTCCTACGTTGATGTTCAGGAAGCTTCTGGTGGCGGGATTCGCCGGGTCGGTCGGCAGCGGGCTGGGAATCGGATTTCCGCTGCTGATGGCATATGGTCCGAACTTGTTCCAGGTTGCCAGAGTGCTGCTGCCGGGGAAGCAACCGTTCAGTTGCGCCAGGCCGGCAGGAGTCGGAGAGGCAGTATCGGTGGTGATCGGAGTAGTGGTGTTGATGATCTCCTGATCGAAGCCGCCAAAGAAGAACAGCTTGTTCTTGGCAATGGGGCCACCGATAGTGAAGCCGCCGAACTCATCATTGAGCCGTGGCGGCTCACTGAGGCGCTGGCCGTTGACGAAAGTAAAGTTCTTCGTCTGGTTGCCCATAGCATTCAGCACGGAGTTATTTTCGCTTCCGTACAGGCTGCCATGAAAGTTGTTGGTTCCTGACTTGGTGATCACGTTGACCACGGAACCGGCGTTGCGTCCGTATTCAGGACCAAACTGATTTGTGACCAGAACATACTGCTGAACGAACTCTGTATCGCTGACGAACAGTGAGGGCCCGCCTACGCTGTTGTCGTTGTTGTTCTGTCCATCGATCTGCTGGTCGTTATTGCGTCCACGCAGGCCGTTGACCGAAAATCCGGTGCCGCCATTGGTATTGGAGAAACCGTTGTCACGGGCAGCGCTCACACCGGGAACGAACAGGGCCAGGTTATCGAGACCCTGGTTTTCCTGCACGCCGGCAAAGGTCGTGAGCTGGGTGCCGGAGAAGGTGTTGGTCACCTGTGACTGGCTGGTTTCAATAAGTGGAGCTTCGGCTGCAACTTCTACTGTGGTGCTGGTTTCGCCTACCGTTAACTTCACGGAGCCTAAACCACTATCGCGGCCGGCAGACACAATCACATCATTCTGCACCGCAGTCTTAAAGCCCTGGGCGCTGACCTCCACTTTGTAATTGCCTACCGGGATCAAGTTAACTCGGAACAGACCGGAGCTGTCACTGGTGGTTTGACGCACAGCTCCTGTCGCGGTCTCAGTCACCTTCACCGTGGCGCCAGATACAACCGCACCCTGGGGATCAGTCACTGTTCCTGAAAGGGAACCTTTCAGGACCTGCCCCATGGCCGGGATGCACCATACCAACGCCAGGCTGATGGCGATCAAAACTATTATGTCGCGCAGTTTACGATTCATCCTCTATCTCCGTTTATTTGAGAAGTGCACAAATGCAGGTCATAAAGAGCGCTCCTGCACTGTCAGCAGTTTTAAATGCAATTCGCCTTCCGAATCTTTTCCTTAATAATCAACAACTTAGACGAAGACAGCGCAGGAAAATTCCAATTTCAGAAGGTTTAAACCTTCCGAAATCCGGAAATTGGGAGAATCTTATTGCGATATATTAGGTTTTTCTTAGAGACTGGGATTGCCCACGAATTCCTCAGGGCGATCGGTCATGCGGAAGCGTGTGCGGAAATGTTCCGAAAGCAGCATGACCGCATCCTTGTTCTGCTCTGGATCCTGCTGCGCCAGATACTTCATCGCTTCCACCAGCAGGCGCTGGCCTTCGATATAGCGCGGATCGGAACTGCGTTTCCCCTTGCGGCGGCGGGAGAGATCAGGAACTACGGGAATCGTAAATACCTTTGCCATCGGGACACCCTTTTTCAACCGTCTTTATTCAGACGCAGCTCGGCGCTTATCTGTTGCAATTGTAGGTGACACAGCCATGGCGATGGAAGCAAATTCGCGCTGCTTCGCTGTTTATCCTGTGGCTTCATCTCTGACCGCAGCATGAGATTTTGCCGCTGATGAACGCTGATTGACGCTAAAAATCCAAAAAACTAAACACGCATCACACAGATGAGATTTATGAATACAAATTGAAGTGCATGGATGAACGCGCAACATCTCGTGACGCGCTGTATGGGTTAACCGGCAGGTCAAAGGCCAGGAGCTAATTGCTATTTTGCGGCGGCCATTTGCTTTTACGGTGTCACTACTTTTGTTTTGCTCGATGTCTTGAGCCTGAATGCATTATCCGGAATCTTCTCGTTGAGCTTGATGCCGGTGTAGTGGGCCAGGCGGTAGTCGCCGGAAGGCTCAAAGAATTGCTGCTTCAATGAAATGTCCCGCTCCGGATCGATCCACAGCAGGATCCGGCTCACCACATTGCGGAACTTATTGTCCTTGGGAATCAGCTCAAGTTTGGCAGTCTTGACGTTATCAACAGTCTCCCAGCCATTCATCTTGACTTGGTAGCTTCGCGGCAAATCGTGGCCGCGCCCGCCGAACCCCAGGCTCATTATCGCTTCTACATCAGACTTGTTTTTTGTTACATCCCGCTCGGTTACCTGGTCGATTCTCGGTTCGTAAATGCGCAGTTTTCCGTCTTTGCTCGTAAACAGGATAACTTTGGGCGCCGGGGAGGTGATGTCGAAAGCTGCGTCTATGCCTTTGTTGTTCCGGCGGAAATGTACCGTGCCTTTCTGCACGTCGGTCTCGTTGACCATCTGCTGGTACTGGTCCCACTGAAAGCTGGCCTGCGCAGACTTGAAGCCGGCGGAGGCCTGATCCATCTTTGAAAGTACGGGCTCAAGGTCACCCTCGTTGGCAGTGCCGGGCTTTTGCGCAAAAGCGCACATGGATATCAGGACTGCTGCGACCAGCAGAAGGTGTTTCATGTCTACCTGCCTTGCTTCACGCTATTTCCGGACCACGGCCCGGTAGGAAATGATGTGGCCCGAACTGTCGCGGACAGGATCGGCTTTCACCAGCGTGACCTTGCCGGAGATTGGCTCGATGACGCGCAACAGATTCGCGCGCACCATGGCCTCATCCTGGGCATCCACAATAGGCGCTGCCACTTCGTACACGAAGTCATTTCCCTGCGGAGTAATCGTTATTCCAGTTGGATGCGGCAGGTGCTCTGCTGGTTGGTCTTTAAAATCGATGTAATGAGGCGAGATGAAGATGAACAGCAGGATAACCGTGACCATCACGTCATAATGAAAACTGCCACGGTCATAAGTCCAGAAAAGATAGCCCTTGATTGTTCGCCAAACGCGTGCCATGTCATAACCAGTTTAAATTTCCCCGAGGGACAAAGCAATGCAGGGGGAGCATTCAGCCGTCAGCACTCAGCATTCAGCCCCTGACCATTTCCGTGATGCGGAAGAGTTCGCCGCGAACGCACGCGAATACCGGGAGTTGGCGCGAATTCGCGGCTTCTTCATCTACGATCACCAAGATCACGAAAATGTTGAAGGGCTGAGTGCTGAATACTTCTTTCAGAATTTCTTCGGCGTGATCCGTTCGGCATTCATGTACGGCCGCAACGCTTCAGGAATCACCACACTGCCATCCGCCTGCTGGTAGTTCTCGAGAATCGCCAGCCACGTGCGTCCAATGGCCAGGCCGCTGCCGTTCAGCGTGTGCACAAACTCGGTTTTCCTGCCGCCCTCCGGACGCCAGCGGATATTGGCCCGGCGCGCCTGGTAAGACTCGAAATTGGAGCAGGAAGAAATTTCGCGGAAGAGCTTCTGCCCCGGCAGCCACACTTCCAGATCATAGGTCCTGGCTGAAGCGGCGCTCATGTCACCGGTGCAAAGCAGCATGACACGGTACGGCAATCCCAGCTTCTGCAACACCATTTCCGCATCGTGTGTCAGCCGCTCATGCTGCTCATAAGATTCCTGCGGACGGGTGAACTTCACCAATTCGACCTTCTGGAACTGGTGCTGGCGGATGATGCCGCGTACGTCTTTGCCATAAGAACCGGCTTCGCTGCGGAAGCACGGCGTGTAAGCAGTTACCGAGAGCGGCAGGCGCGCCGGTTCAAGCACATCGTCACGATACAGATTAGTGAGCGGAACCTCGGCGGTAGGGATCAGCCACAGGTCGTGCTGCTCGCACTTGAAGAGGTCCTGGGCAAACTTGGGAAGCTGCCCGGTGCCGTACATCGATTGTGAATTCACCATGTACGGCGGCAGCACTTCTGTGTATCCGTGCTCGCGGGTGTGCAGGTCAAGCATGAAATTGGCCAGCGCGCGCTCCAGCTTCGCGCCCAGGTCCCAATACACGGCGAAGCGCGCCCCTGAGAGCTTTACCGCACGCTCCAGATCGAGAATGCCGAGTTGTTCCCCCAGTTCCCAGTGCGGTTTGGGAGTAAATTCAAATGCGCGCGGCGCTCCCCAGCGGCGCACCTCGGTGTTCTCTTCAGCAGATTTGCCGGTGGGAACAGATTCATGCGGAACATTGGGGATACCCGCCAGGATGCCGCGCATCTCCTGCTCGGCTTCGCCGGCCTGCTTCTCCAGCGCATCACCCTGTTCACGCAGGGACTTGCTGCTCTCCATGAGAGCGGTGGTGTCCTGGCCGGATTTTTTCAGCTTGGCAATCTCTTCCGACTTGCGGTTGCGCTCGGCCTTCAGGGTCTCAGCCTGATGGATCAACTGGCGGCGGCGCTCATCAATGGCGCGGAAATCCCCCAGCACCTGCGCCGGGTCCTGCCCCCGGCGGCGCAGCATCTCTTCCACGGTTCCAAGATTTTCTCTGACGAATGCGAGATCAAGCATGAATATTTAATCTAACAGAAAAGCAATTAGCAATTAGCTTTTGGCTTTTGGCTCTTGGCTCTTGGGTTTGGCTATTTGCTAATTGCTATTTACTTCCTCGCGGTGAATTCAACATGCCGAACATTTACACTAAGACCACAGCATGGCATTCATATCTCCACAAAAACCTGACCTGAGCGTAAGCTTTGCCGGGATCACATTCAAGAATCCGATAATTCCCGCCAGCGGCACCTTTGGTTACGGAATTGAATTCGAAGACATCGTCTCGCTGGAAAAGCTGGGCGGATTTGTCACCAAGGGTCTCTCCCGCGAGCCCATGCCGGGCAATCCTCCGCAACGCTTATTTGAGACAGCCGCCGGAATGTTGAACTCCATCGGGTTGCAGAATATCGGCGCGCAGGCTTTCGTGGAAGAAAAGCTGCCGCTGCTGCGCCGCAAGAAAAACCTGGTGATCATCTGTAATGTTTTCGGCTATACGCGGGAAGATTATGAAACCACCATCCGCATCCTGAATCAGGCCGAGGGAATCGCAGCCTATGAACTGAACGTCTCCTGCCCTAACACCAAACACGGCGGAATCACCTTTGGCAGCGACCGCGTCCTGCTGGAGGAACTGGTGGCAAGCTGTAAAGCGGCAGCGAACCGTCCGCTGATCGTGAAACTTTCACCCAACGTAACCAGCATTCCCCTGATGGCCAAGGCCGCCGAGAATGCCGGCGCCGACGCCATCTCGCTGGTCAACACTTTTGTGGGGATGGCGATTGACGCCGAGACCCGCAAGTCGCGCATCTCCAATATCACTGCCGGCCTGAGCGGCCCCGCTATCAAGCCAATCGCATTGCGCATGGTCTACGAAGCCGCCCACACGGTCGATCTGCCGGTGATCGGCATTGGCGGCATCACCACCGCCACGGATGTGATTGAATTCATGCTGGCCGGCGCAGCCGCGGTCCAGGTAGGCACGGCCAACCTATGGGACCCATGCGCCACCGAAAAGATTGTGGATGGCGTAGCCCGCTGGTGCGCCGAACACCGCGTGGCGCGGATCACAGACCTGATCGGGACACTCGAAATCTAGCGATGCCCTTGTAGATTCCGATGAAATAATTTGATAAATGGGTAAATTGGTAAGTGGTAATTGAAAAACCTAGCAGCCAGGAGCTGGAAGCTACTTCAATCCCTGCGGCAGCCGTTCCCTGATTTCGCGGGGCAGGCGGTCCTGAATCTTGCGGGCCTGAATGCGTGCCACGTCGGCAACCACTACAGGAGCGGGCGTAGCTACAGCTACTACCAGCCACACGATGCTGAAGAAGAGGAAGCCGGCTAGGGCAATCAGTTCCAGCACCAGGGCGTGCCGGGGCGAGTAGTGGCGGACCGCGCCAAAGGCCACCAGGAACATGATGGCCGAAACCGTGGCCACGATCATCAGCACAATATCGATGGTGCGGTGTAATACCTGGCGGGAATGGCAGTGGACACACTCGGCCAGGTGCTGCTCGTAATCGCCGCGCATTTCAGGCGCGAGGCCGGAGATGTCATAGCGCCATCCGGCGAGAATGTCGCCGATGACCTTATCACTGCATGTGGTTTTCATCTTCCACCAGATTCGTTGTTGCCCGATACCATAGCCCCTATCCCGGGAAAATACCACCTCGAAATTCCCTGTTACCCGAGGTAAAGCGGCGGCAACGGCGTGTCCTGCTGCGCGAGCATGAGCGCGCTGGACTGGAACAGATTCATCCGTGCGCCAAGGGCCCGATACGCCGTCTCGCGGGCAAGCTCCGGGTGATTGTTTTGCTCGGAGAGATGCGCCAGTACGAGGAATGCGGCGTTTCCATCATAGTCCGTTTGAAAGAATTCCGCGAGGGCGGAATTTGAGAGGTGGCCTACCCGGCTCATCACCCGCTGCTTGATCATCCAGGGGTAAGGGCCGTTGCGCAGCATCTCCAGGTCATGGTTCGACTCGATCATCAGCCCGTCACAGCGGCGCAGGTTGTCTTTGATATTGGCGGTCATGCAACCCAGGTCGGTGACGATTCCGATCTTCACGCCATCGGCCTTGAAGGTGAAGCCGCACGGGTCAGCGGCATCATGGGGGATAGTGAAAGGCACGATCGTGATGTCGTTGATGGAAAAGGAGCGCCCTGCCTCGAAGTATTCCACGCGCTCCAGTTTGGCGGGCTTCCCTTCCTTGTCGCGTGCCCACCTGCGCCAGCTCTGATAGGTGGCGCCGGTCATGTAAATGGGAAGCTTCAGCTTCTGGGCCAGCACCTGAAGTCCGCCTACGTGGTCCGCGTGCTCATGGGAGATCACGATTGCCTGGAGCTGGTGCGGATCTTCACCCGCGGCGCGCATGCGCCTGATGGTTTCACGGCAGGAGAGTCCGGCATCCACCAGGATGCTGCCCTGGGAACTGGAAACCACGGTGCAGTTTCCGCGGCTCCCGCTAGCCAACACTGTCATGCGCACAGCCATCTGCATGCAGCATAGCGGCATACGCTGTGCAAAAGGTAGTAGCAAAGTAGTTAACAGGCGGATTCGCCGGAAGCAAAAAGCTCCAGGACGACCACCATCGCCAGCAGCAGGCGGACAAACAATCTCTGTCCGCCTTTCATCATAGTTGTGTTGGCGCATTATCGTAGTGAATGATAGAAGATGCATTCTGCAATCCTGAACTGGAGACGCTTGCATGGAAACCCAACTTCGCACCATTGATCGAAACGAACTGAAACAGAAGATCGACCGCAAAGACAACTTCCGCCTGATGGAGACGCTGGCTCCGGAATACTACAACCACTCGCATCTTCCCGGCGCAGTCAACCTGCCGCCGGATAAAGTGCGCGAACTTGCGCCGCAACTGCTGCCGGACAAGAACGCCGACATTGTGGTTTACTGCGCCAAGCTCACCTGACACGCCTCAGAGAACGCCGCCCGTGAACTGGCGGCCATGGGATACACCAATGTCAGGGATTACTCGGAAGGAAAGCAGGGCTGGGTGGAAGCTGGGCTGCCGGTGGAAGGAAAGCACCACTCAGGGTAGAACGGGAGATCCGGTGACCGGGAGATCGGGTCATCTGGTCATCGGGAAATCGGGTCATCGGAACATCAGAAGAGTATTGGTTGGGAGAGACTCTCGACAACCGCGGAGATTATCCGCGCAGCCGAGGGCGGCTGCGGTCCATATGAATTCTTTTTGCGGAAAGAAAAAGGCGCGGCTGTGGGCCGCGCCTTTGGTTTGCAATCTCGGATCCGATCACCAGATCACCAGATCACCGGATTGAGGTCCTTCCGCTTTGCGTTCAGGATTTCGCCTGCGGGCTCCCGCTGGCGCTCACGCCCGCAAACCGGCTCAACCTTCCCTGATCCCGTCCATAAACGCCCGCAACTTGCGCGAGCGGGATGGATGGCGCAGCTTGCGCAGCGCCTTGGCCTCGATCTGGCGGATGCGCTCGCGGGTGACCGCAAACGACTGCCCGACCTCTTCCAAAGTGTGCTCGGAACCATCTTCCAGGCCAAAACGCATCTTGATGACCTTTTCCTCACGCGGTGTGAGCGTGCGCAGCACCTGTGCGGTCTGGTCTTTCAAGTTCACGTTGATCACCGCTTCCGCCGGTGACACCATGGAGCGGTCTTCAATGAAGTCGCCAAGATGCGAATCTTCTTCCTCTCCAATGGGCGTCTCCAGCGAGATCGGCTCCTGCGCGATCTTGAGCACCTTGCGGACCTTGGCCACCGGGATGTCCATGCGCTTGGCAATCTCTTCTGAAGTAGGCTCACGGCCCAGTTCCTGCACCAGCTGCCGCGAGGTGCGGATCAGCTTGTTGATGGTCTCGATCATGTGCACCGGAATGCGGATGGTACGGGCCTGGTCAGCAATCGCGCGGGTAATCGCCTGGCGGATCCACCACGTTGCATACGTGGAGAACTTATAGCCACGGCGATACTCAAACTTGTCTACCGCCTTCATCAAACCGATGTTGCCTTCCTGGATCAGGTCCAGGAACTGCAATCCCCGGTTGGTGTACTTCTTGGCGATAGAAACCACCAGGCGCAGGTTGGCCTCGATCAGCTCGCGCTTGGCGGCCTCAGCGTCAACATCGCCCTGGATGATTTCACGCTGGGTGCGCTTCAACTCCTGGTAGCTGACTCCGGCTTCCTGCTCCAGCCGCTCCAGATCGGCCTTGTGCTGCCGCTGGAGCCTGCGGAATTCCTTCTTGGTGTCTTCACTGCGCGTGGCCTCGATCTTCTTTTCCAAGCTGTTGACCTGGCGATCGAGGGAACGCATGGTGTCGACAGTTTTGTTCACCCGGTCAATCAGCCGCTTGCGCTCAGGATTGGTGAACTTCAGGTTGCGGATGCCGGTAGAGACCATCACCTGCGCGCGGCCCAGGGCCCAGCGGCATTTGCGGTGCTCTTTCGGCTTCTTCTTCTGCTGAATGTCCTCCAGCTTCTCTGCGAGCTGCTGGACTTTCTTATAGTGCTTGCCGATCTCGTCGATCTGCCCGGTGAAATCTTTCAGGCGGGCCTGCACGATCTCGTCTGTGATCTCCTCTTCATCAAAGGCCACCAGCTCCTTGATCGAGCGGACGCCCTTCTTGAGGTCTTCGCCCAGAGCCAGGATTTCCCTGATTACGATAGGAGAGCGGGAAAGCGCCTTGAGCACGCGCAACTGCCCGCGCTCGATTCGCTTTGCAATTTCCACTTCGCCTTCACGGGTGAGCAGGGGAACGGTACCCATTTCGCGAAGGTACATACGCACCGGGTCGTTGGTTTTTTCCAGCGCTCCCGGGGTCAGGTCAAGTTCAACATCTTCGCCTTCTTCCAGATCTTCAAACTTCTGTTCGGAAGGCAGTCCTTTTGCGCCATCAAGGACATCGATTCCTTGAGTACCAATCGTGGTGAGCAGGTCATCGAGATCATCGGGTGAGTGGACATCACCTGGTATAAGATCATTCACTTGATCGTAGGTGAGATATCCCTTTTCTTTGCCTGCATCGATCAGTTTTTTGATATCGTCGAATTTATCTTCTAGAGCCAAACCACGATCCTCATTTTTAGACAGTACGGGGCTGAATGCTCACATTCCCTTAAATGTAAATCGGCGAGACAAAGGCTGGAAAAGCGCGCACGACCCGAAGGTACTTAGCTTATCACGTTCAAGACTGGAAAGAAAAGCGCCTTAAGCCTGACCCGACGAGAAATAAAGGAGATAGAGTTCCTTTCCCTCCTAATATAGATGCTGGCCGTCCCTGAGGGTTTCGCAACCTTTATCGGCATTTCCGGGGGGAATCTTGCTTACACCGGACTAAGAGAGAATGGGTAAATCGGTAAATTCAAGATCGGGCGATCGGGAGACCTGGTGATCGGGAGATCGGATCTCTGCTCTTGGCTTTTGGCTGTGGTTTGTGCGGGATGCTTTTCTTGTGGCCGAGAGGATTGCGCTGTTCTTGAGAGCGTATTTTTGCCGCTGATGAACGCTGAAAAGACTGATAAACCCGGACTCCAGGAAGGGAACTTTCAGCAAGCCAAAACTAATCCATGGAAGCCGCCAGCTTGCGGTCCAACTCCAGTTTTTCCTGCTTCAGCCGCACCAGGGTCAGCATGTCATTACGGCGTTCGGCCTCGGAGAATTCCCTCTTCATATCCCGCTCGCGCTGGGCCAGCCGGGCACGATGCCGGAGAGCGTCCAGCGCCTGTCCCAGAAGCTCCGGCGATACCGGCACGTCCTCGGTCATGACGATCTTGGCCAGCAGTTGCCGGTCAAGATCACTCAATGGCAGCGCCATCGGATCATCCTGATATTCGCCGGCATTCAGCAGGGCGTCCAGCAGGGATTCGGTTGCCAGCCCTGCATGCAGGCGTTCCGTAACCATGGCCTCACGCGCTGTGCGCCGCAAGTCCGCGTCTTCCGGAGCCACGGATGATAGGGCGCGGATCAGTACTTTTTCTGATGGAATAACCTGCATCTCGCCGCCTGTACGTATCTCCGCAGACGACCGCCGGGTAGCCGCAGATTTCAATTCCTGCCGCAACACCGCCGAGTCAATCCCCAGCTTCTGCGCCAGATCGGTAGCCAGCCCCTCGCGAACGATCCTGCTGGGCACCTTCTGGATATGGGGCAGCAGGTAATTCACTGCCTTGACCTTGCCTTCAGGCGTCCTCACCGGAAACATAGAGATGGCGCGGCCAATCAGGTAATCGAAATACTTGGTGGAAACCTGCAGCGCCTTGCGGTAGGCATCCACGCCGTTGCGGCGGATGAACAGGTCAGGATCAAAACCAGTTTCCAGCCGCATGACTTTGATATTGAAGTCCTCTTCCACCAGCATGGCCAGTGAACGGTCGGTAGCGGCGGCGCCAGCGGTGTCCGGATCAAAGTTCACCACAATGTTCTTGCTGAAGCGCGCCAGCAGCCGCACCTGGGTCTCGGTAAATGCCGTGCCGGAGCTGGCAATCACGTTATGAAAGCCGGAGGAATAGACTGAAATACAATCCATCTGGCCTTCCACGATGATTCCGTAATCCAGCTTGCGGATGGCCTCCTTGGCCTTATCAAGGTTATAAAGCACCCGCGACTTGGAATAGATTGGGGTCTCGGGAGAGTTCAGGTACTTGGGTCCGGCCTTCTCGTCTTTGGAGAGGGTTCTGCCGGTAAAGGCGATCACCTTGCCTGCATCATTGGCGATCGGAAACATGATGCGGTTGCGGAACTTGGAATACATGTTGGCCAGATCGGCAGCTTCGGCCTTCGATGCAAGCAGGCCCGAAGCGCGCAAGATTTCTTCGCTGAATTCAGACTTGAGCCGGTCTTTCAGCACGAAGCCTGAATCGGGCGCATAGCCGATGCGGAAAGTACGGATCGTCTCTTCCTTCACGCCCCGGGCGGCCAGATAGTCGCGGGCATGCGCCGCCTCCGGCCTGCGAAGCTGCTCTTCAAAGAAGACGCAGGCGCGCTCGTTGATATCCAGTAACTGGCCGCGTTGCCGGGCCTCCTGCGCCTCGGCGGGCGAACTGTATTCCATGCGCGGCATGGCGATGCCCAGCTTCTGCGCCACCAGTCGCACCGCCTCAGGAAAGGTGACATTCTCGATCTTCTGCACGAAGGTGAAAACATCTCCGGAAACGCCGCAGCCAAAGCAGTGAAAGAACTGGCGGGTAGCGTGGACAGAAAAAGAAGGAGTCTTTTCCTGGTGGAATGGACAGATTCCGGAGAAATTCTGGGCCCCGGCCTTCTTGAGCTTCACGTAATCGCCGATCACGCGGACAATGTCCGCCTGCTCCTTCAGCCTCTGCGAGAAATCTCCAGTGTTAGCCATGACCTGCTGTAAACATTTTGGGTTATCACAGGCATGGTCGTAAACAGCGCAATGAAGCTGATTTTTGAATTACCGCGCCGATTTCCACATTCTGTCTTCGATTTCCTCATTCAAGACCGCAAGAAATAAACCACAGCGCAGCGAAGACACAACCAAAAACCTTTTACCGCAGCGTGGCGGAGCCGCAACCAAAGCCCTTACCACAAAGGACACAGAGGTTTCACAAAGGGCACGGAGGAAAGCTTTTGAGAAAAGAGCAAGAAGCCGCGAATGACGCAAACAGCGAGAATTAGAAATGAGAGTAGGAATGCGGTTGCTCAGAATTCTTCGCGGGTTGGGAAGAATTTGATTGTTCGCAATGCAGAGGACGCAAAGGACGCAGAGGTAACAAAAGTAGTTGATGTGTATTGAATTTGGGCGGTGTGTTGCTCCCTATGGACCGCACCCGTGTTGCCTCTGCGCTCTCTGTATTGCTATATCCAAAATTCTCGTTTTCCTGCAAAGATTTTCATGCTGCTTTGCATCCTTCCACCCAGCTTTGGCGACCCAAAAATCTTGAGAGACTAAACAGTGCCGGATCAAATACACATAAAACTACTTTTGCTTCCTCTGCGTCCTCTGCGTCCTCTGCGGTAAAAGTTTTCGTTGTGCCCCGCCACGCTGTGGTTACCTTTTAATGCTCGTGGTTACTAACGTCCGGTGCCTGCGCGAGTGGCTTTGTTGTACCCTTAAACGCAATGAAAATCGAAACCAAGGCTGTCCATATTGGACACAACATTGAACCCGGCTCCCGCGATGTGACGCCGGCCATTCATCTTTCCACCACCTTCCAGAAAGCCGATGATGGCAGCACGCCTGGCGGATATCTCTATTCCCGCGCCAACAATCCTAACCGGGCCACGCTGGAAACCGCTCTGGCTGCGCTTGAAGAGGGCGCCGCGGCCATTGCTTTCTCTTCCGGCAATGCCGCCGCCGCCGCTGTTTTCCAGGCGCTCGCGCCCGGCGATCACGTGCTTGCCGGAGAAGATGTCTTCTACGGCACAGCCATGCTGCTCAACGATCTGCTCAAGCCCTGGGGGCTGAAATCCACGCTGGTCGATATGGCCGACCTCCAGGCAGTGGAGCGCGCAATCACGCCAGACACCCGATTGATCTGGTTGGAAACTCCATCCAACCCGCTGCTCCACGTGACGGACATTCGCGCCATTTCCGCGATTGCTCACAAAGCCAATGCCATGGTGGCCTGCGACAACACCTGGGCCACTCCGCTGCTGCAGCTTCCCTTGCAACTGGGCGCAGACGTGGTCATGCATTCGGTGACCAAGTATCTCTCCGGCCATACTGACGTGCTCAGCGGCGCTCTGATCTTCAAGCAGGAAAATGATTTCTATACAAAAGTCCGCTCCATCCAGACCAGCGCCGGTGCGGTTCCCTCGCCCTTTGAATGCTGGCTCACCCTGCGTGGACTGCAAACTTTTCCTTACCGCGTTCGTGCTCAGTCGCAGACTGCCCAGCACGTCGCCGAATTTCTAAGCCAGCAGCCGGAGATTGAATCCGTGCATTATCCCGGTCTGCCCAGCCACCCTGGACACCAGATTGCCGCCAGCCAGATGTCCGGCTTCGGCGGCATGCTCTCGATTCAGGTAAAAGGTGGCCGGGCTGAAGCGATGAAACTGGCTGCCAGCGTAAGGCTGTTTACCCACGCGACCAGCCTGGGCGGCCCGCACAGCCTGATTGAGCACCGCGCGTCTGTAGAAGGCGTCAACACCAGAAGCCCGGAAAACCTGCTGCGGCTTTCCATCGGCCTGGAGCACGTGGACGATCTGATCGAAGACCTGGAACAGGCCCTGAAGAATTTGTAGTAAGCCAATCTTGCAGTGCCAAAGGCACGGAATGAACGTAGCCCGGCCGGATCGCAAGCGGAATGCCGGGATATTGAATTAACGCAAATCAAATCCCGAGGGATGGCTGAATCTTTCGATGTATATCGTAATCTCCTTTGATTGATTTCTCTCCAAATCAGAAACAAAACGGAGGCGACGAATCGCCTCCGCTGGTGAATGATTTTGAATCTGATTACGTGGTCCTTACCTCGTCCCAGATGCGCTGGCCGTGGGTCTCTTTCAAATAAATTGATCCCACTACAAAGGTAATACTGGCGACGATCATGGGATACCAGAGGCCAGCATACAGATTATTTGTAGCCGCACACACGTACACACCAATGAGCGGCAGCAATCCTCCAAAGATTCCATTGCCTATGTGGTACGGCAATGACAGCGAAGAGTAACGTATCTTCGCCGGGAAGGCCTCCACCAGGTACGCTGCAATCGGACCATAGACCATGGTGACGTAGATCACCTGGATCCAGACTAGAAAAACCAGCAGCGGCACGTTCGGATGCGGAGCTTCCGGCGCCGGCACCTGCTTGCCTGTGGCAGGATCGTTCATCAGCGGTGTCAGCGTGACCTCGCCGCTGGCTTGATTCTTTACTGGACGGAATCCGGTCACCTGGTTTCCGGCGGCGTTGACCATGGCATGATAAATCGGAAGATAGCTGACCACGGCGAGCAAACACCCGGCCATGATGATCTTCTTGCGGCCTATCTTGTCTGAAAGAGATCCAAACAGGGTAAAGAAGGGCATGCCGAACAGCACTGCCAGAGCAACGATGATGAACCCCGTGCGAGTATTCACCCTCAGGATTTTTTGGATGTAATACAAGGCATAGAACTGCCCGGTATACCACACCACGCCCTGTCCGGCAGTTGCGCCAAACAGCGAGATCAGCACGCGCTTCAGGTTCGCTCTTTCGGTGAAAGCTTCCTTGAGTGGGGCGGAAGAGCTCATTCCCGAGGTCTTGATCTGCTCAAAGATTGGCGACTCTTTCATTCTCAGGCGGATGTACAGCGAAATAGCCACCAAGAAGATGGAGATCAGGAATGGAATGCGCCATCCATAGCTGCTGAAGTTAGCCGGGGTCATGGTGAACTGAGTAGCCAGCACTACCATGATGGAAACAAACAAGCCCAGGGAGGCGGTGATCTGGATGAAGCTGGTATAGAAGCCGCGTTTGTTATCAGGAACGTGCTCGGCCACGTAGACCGCGGCACCGCCATACTCACCGCCCAGCGCCAGGCCTTGCAGCACGCGAATGGCGATCAGGACGATTGGCGCAAACCACCCGGATTAACGCAAATGCGCCGTTTCCCGTGGGATAAAAGACGGCCGAGAGTGTGGTTGCGAGACTTCCGAAAATATAGAAGTCGTACCACTCGATCATGGTGCCTACCGACGAGGCGAGGATGACCATCCAAATACGCCCCGGCGAAAAGATTGAATTTGCTCCTGTGATTACGATACTGGGGGACTGTGCAGCAGGAACTCGAACGTCTGGCATACCCTTCTCCTCTAGATGAAGGCCTCTCACGGAGGGCCCGGCTTTCGTCTTCGTCCGTGCTTCTGTTCAGCATCTCCGGGATTTATCCGGCGCTGCGGCAAGGATTATACGGGAGAATGTCAACCAAAGCGCCTATATTTTGATGTAGTGGATATTCCCTCTATATAGAACCTAAGATTCGCCCGAATCCCGCGCCAGGGCTGGGCTGAAGCAAGTTGCTCCTGCCTTTCCTGAACTTTATTTCGTTGTGCCTTCGGGTTTCATCGTGCTTTTAGGAGAAGAGGCATTCCCGTCTTGCGGATTCTTTTCGGCGCGGCTGCTCAGCCAGTAGAGTAAGACCAGGCCCAGCCCCCACACGACAAAGAAAATCACCCCCACGACTCGCGCTTCATGCTCATTGCGCGGCAGCGGGGGTGGTGAGAAAGGAGCGAAAAACATTCTTTTAACGGTCTTTGGCTGTTTATAACAAGACTAGTTATATACGTCGTACGACAGGAGTTCAAGGGAATTTTTCGACTACTGATCTGTATCCTGAGCTGCCAACCTGCTGCTAAATAGGGTCCGTCGGCTTTTGACAGGATGAAATAGACTGTTTAAAGCTATGAAGGGCAGACAACTTTGGAAAACCGGAAACTCGCCGCAGAAAGGCGGGAGCACGGAAGAATTCGCTTAATCTTGTTTTGCCTTGATTGATTCGTACGCATGCCATCGATTTCGAATTCGCTTCCCTCGCCCTGGACTCCCCTGCTACACGAAGATGATCAGCAGGCCCAGGCAATTCAGGCCTCGCTTGCCGAAATCAATGCCGAACTTCAGTCCGCACTTGAATGGCACACGGACGATAAAAACCCTGCGCCTTTCCAGTCCAAAGCCCAACTGGGGGAAGGCGCGGCCGGCATCGCTGTCTATTTCGCCTACATGGAATCCACAGGATTGTTCCCAGGCGCGCGCGAGTTTTCTTCCCGTTACCTGAATATTGCCGTCGAAGCGCTCTCCAGCCAACCTATGGGTCCTTCCCTCTATAGCGGCTTTACCGGGGTAGCCTGGGCGGTGCAGCATGTGGCCGGTGTTCTTCATGAGCCTGTGGAAGATCTCAGCGAAATCGATCTTGCCATACAGACCTACGTAAGCAACACTCCCTGGAAGCAGGATTATGACCTGATCGTCGGCCTGGTAGGTCTTGCCGTCTACTGCCTGGAGCGCCTTGATTCGCCTGCGGCGCGGCATGCGCTTGAGCTGATTGTCGAACGCCTGCACGAAATCGCGGAGTTGACTCCGGATGAGGCGCGCTGGTTCACTCATCCCGATCTACTGATCGGCTCCCAGCGGGAACACTATCCTGAAGGCTATTACAACCTGGGCCTCGCCCACGGCGTTCCCGGCATCATCGCCGTCCTGGCGAAGATTTATGCGGCCGGGATAGCACGCGAAAAAGCAGGCGATCTGCTGGAACGCGCCGTGCGCTGGTTTTTGCAGCAGCGCCGGCCCTTCGGATCGAAGTCCTGTTTCTCCACTTTTCACATGCCGCAAAGTGCCTCGGAGGATTGCCGCCTGGCATGGTGTTATGGTGATGCCGGCATCGCCGCGACCTTGTTTCAGGCTGCACGCTGCACGGGATCGAATGCCTGGGAGAGTGCGGCGCTCGACATTATGCACCATTCAGTCGGCCGTGATGTCCAGAGCTCCGGAGTGCGCGATATCTGCTTCTGTCATGGTTCCGCCGGCCTGGCCCACATCTTCAACCGCTTTTATCAGGCCACTCGCGATCTCGCCTTTGCTGAACGATCACGCTACTGGATCAGCGAGAGCCTGAAATTCCGGCAGCCGGGCACCGGGGCCGCAGGCTACTCGGTTTATACCTCCGACAAAACCGGCGAGCTTTCCTGGAGAGGAAGATTCGGCCTGATCGAGGGCATCGCCGGAGTAGGCCTAACCTACCTCTCGGCCATCAAGCCAGTGGTTCCCGACTGGGATCGCATTTTTCTCGTTGATCTTCCTCCAGCGCCAGCCACAAAAGAATGAGCGACTTCACCACCTCGGGTTTTTTTGTGCTGCGCACCCCTCTCTTCTCGTTTGAAGAATTTCTGGCGCTCTCACAAGGTCTTTCAGCCTTCGCAGTACTGGGCAAGGATGAAGAGCTTGCGCCGGTCATCGAAGCCGACCGCCGCCTGGTGCGCTCGCGGCTGCAGGAGTTTGTCCGCAGGCCTGAAGTGCAGGAGGCGCTATGGATCGCCGCGCCCGAGTTTTCCCAGGCCCCTGCGGCGTGGTGGAGTTCCCCCGAGAGCGAAAAAGGACAGAAACTCGAGCAATCCCTCTACCGCTATGTAGCCCGCATGACCAGCCGCCCGACACCGTTCGGATTGTTCGCGGGCTGTTCCGTGGGCAAGATCGGCAGTGAGACCCAACTGGAAATCGAAGCCCGCGACTCCTACGGGCGCCGCAGCCGGCTGGATATGGAGTATCTCTGTAACCTCGCCGAAAAAATTGTGGCTGATCCGGCATTGCGCCAGCAGATTTTCTTCCATCCCAACACCAGCCTCTATCTCGCCGCCGGCAGATATCACCACGTGCAGGGATATTTCATCGAAGAGGCGCGGGCCTACCGCTTGATCGCCACCGACTTCACTCCTTATCTGGCTGCCACGCTGAAGCGTGCCGCCGGAGCCACGGGAGCGACGGCCGCAGCCCTGGCGGCAGCGCTCGTAGAAGATGATCCTGAGATTGCGCTTGCCGAGGCTCAGGAGTATATCGGCCAGCTTATCGATTCGCAGATTCTGGTCTCCGGGCTTGTTCCTCCCATCACTGGACCTGAGCCCATCGATCACATGCTGGCGCAGCTCGAGCGCGCCGGAGCATCGTCGCTGACCGCAGCCCTTGCCACGGTTTCAGGCCATCTGCAGAGCCTCGATGAAAAACGAATCGGCAACCAGCCTGCGGCTTATCAGAAAATGGTCGAGGCCGTCGCGCAACTCCCGGCTTCCTACAAAGTGGAGCACCTGATCCAGGTGGACATGATGAAGGCTTCGCCTCACGCCTCTCTCGGCCAGCGCTTCATCGAAGAGATTCTCCGGGCGGTGGAGACGCTTCACTCACTCCACGCGGCCCCGCAGCAAACCCACTTCAAGCAGTTCAAAGATGATTTCCGCGAGCGCTACCAGGATCGGGAAGTCCCGCTGGTGCTCGCCCTCGATGAAGAAGTGGGCATCGGCTTTGAGCGCAAAGACCGGCCCGGCAGCATGGCCGAACCTCTCCTGGAAGATATCCCTCTGGGCGCAGCCGATGAAAACAATGCCACCGAAGAGAGTCGGGGAACTAAAAGCGAATTTATTCTGCTGCGAAAAGTAGAAGAGCTGGCACGGGAGAAGAAGACGGTTCTTGAATTGGACGCTGCCTTAGTAAAATCCCTGAAAGTTGAGAACCCTCTGCCGCTCCCGGACGCATTCGCCGTGATGGGCGTGGTCGTGGCGAAATCTGAAGCGAAGAAGTTATCTTTTTTTCTATCGGGAGTGAGCGGGCCTTCCGGGGCCATTCTGCTGGGCCGTTTCTGCCATGCCGATCCCGCACTGACTGGCTTTGTGCAGGAGCATCTGCGTGCTGAAGAGCAGCTCAGGAAAAACCACAACGCGGTCTTTGCCGAGATCGCCCACCTGCCGGAAGGGCGCATCGGCAACGTCCTTTTTCGTCCTATCCTGAGGCAGTATGAAATCCCTTATCTGGCTACCTCGTGTCTCCCGCCGGAGCGGCAGATTCCTGTAACCGATTTGATGGTCTCCATTCGCAATGATCGCATTGTGCTGCGCTCGCAGCGGCTCGACCGCGAGGTGCTGCCGCGCCTGACCTCGGCACACGGTTACGCCCACGGACGCAACCTCAAGCTCTACAAGTTCCTCTGTCTCCTGCAGGCGCAGGGCGTGACCGGCGGGCTTTCATGGAACTGGGGCATGCTCGAGCAGTTGAGTTTTCTGCCGCGGGTCGCCTTCGGCAATATCGTTTTTTCCCTGGCGCGCTGGCGGCTGGAAAAAGAACTGATGGAAGGCTTTGCCAAGCTGCATGGCCCGGAGCGGCTGCGCAAAGTGCATGACTGGCGCACTCGCCTGGGTATTCCGCGCTTTGCCCTGCTCACCGAAGCCGATAACCAGTTGCTGATCGATTTTGAGAATGCTCTGAGCGTTGAGACATTCGTGGATTACGCCAGGAAGCGTCCCTCCGGGCGGCTGGTAGAAATGTTTCCCACGCCCGGCGAATTATTCGCCCACGGCCCCGAGGGGTCTTTCACCCATGAAGTGGTGGTGCCCCTGGTGCGCAAACAGCCAGTCTCTGACACGCAACAGCAGAAGGATGTAAACAACAGTACCGGCATCAGGCAATCGCAGACATCCATAGGCGCCAGCACGCAACGAAATTTCCTGCCCGGATCGGAATGGCTGTTCGCCAAGATCTATGGCAGCCCTTCTCATCTGGACCGGTTCCTGATGGAAGGCATCAAGCCGCTGGTGGAAAACGTCCTCGCTGCCGGTGAGGCCGATAGCTGGTTCTTCATCCGCTATGGCGATCCGCAGTGGCACCTGCGCCTGCGCCTTCATGGCGACCCGAAAACTCTGAGCGGGCAAGTGCTGCCGCGCTTATGGGAAGCCGTAAACGCGCAAATGAACGAGGAGAAAGTCATCCGCATGCAGCTTGATACCTATGAACGCGAGATCGAGCGCTACGGAGGACCGCAAGGCATCACCATTGCCGAGCGTCTTTTTCAATTTGATAGTGAACTGGCGCTGGCGCTGCTGGCTTCCGTCGCTGAACACCCCGGCTCCAACCTGCGCTGGCAGATCGCCTTTGCCGGCGTTGACCGCCTGCTCGCCGCCTTGGGTCTTTCGCTCGACGCGCGCCGCACCCTGCTGAACAGCATGGGCAAGGCCCAGGAGAAGAGTTTCTCTGTCAGCCAGGAATACCGCAAGCAGCTTTCGGAAAGGTTCCGCAAAGAGCGTCCCATGCTGGAAAAGATTCTCTCGAGCCCCGCAGAGGTGGCGGAGTTCCCCGCATCGCTACATTCTTCGCTGGCCCACTTCGCCGGACAGGTACAGCTCATCCGTGAACAGCTTGAGCAGGCAAAGCTCACAAATAGCATCACCGAACTGGCGGGCAGCTACGTTCACATGCACCTGAACCGCATCTTCCGCTCCACACCCAACGTCCAGGAGATGGTGCTCTACGACTTTCTTACGCGGACGTATGATTCTGTGATGGCCCGCCAGAAGCTTCTTATCAATAGAGCAGAAGGACCATATAATTAGTCGTTGGCTGGTAGCCTACAGAAGCATTCTTAGATCCTATAAACCCGGGTGTCCCCCTTATAGGTTCTTTGTAGTCTTGATCGCGCCGGTAGGATCGGTCACAGCTTCAACCTTTGCTCCATCCACAGGATCGGTCACAATCTCTATCTTTATCTCTGTATTGGGTTCAGTAATTTCTCGTGATTCGCTTTTCCTGCTTGATTCTGGAAAGATGGTCATATAGAACCTCCTGGGACTGTGCAGCATATCATATGCTGAGTCCAACCATGCCGACAATTCTAGCTAGATAATTCATGAAATTGAATTGACTTATTGTAAATTACGGTGTAAGTTCCAGCCAAACATATCTGCGGGATAAATCTGCAATGACCAAACCGGCTGTAGCTCTTGGCAAATCTATTCAGAAAAAAAGATGGAGCAAGTGGACATTATCCGGGATTGGAACTGCCGCCCTAGTGGTTGCCGCGATCATTGTATTTACATTTTATTATTTCGGTACACGGCCCGACACAATCGTTATTGTTCCTGAACCTTTTCCTGGTGATTTAAAGCCTGGATTCACAGAAAACCAACTTGTTCAGTATGTGAGAACGTCTCTAGACGATATAAGTAATATTGCTGCTAAAACTAGTCCAGAGCAATCATCTACCACTAATATCGGACTTCAGTTGATATCAGCGAAACCACCCTACACCACATGGCGATTGTCGTCACCTCTGTTTGATCAGAAGATTCGAGGAATGACTGCCAACATGTTACGCCAGGGGGCGCTTTCGCTGAGAGTAAAGAGGTTTGTCTATGTCAATGCAATCAAAGTAAATGACAAGAATAATTTCCGACTATTTGCAAGACTAGAAGACAATCTCACCTCCAGCAATAGATATTCGTGGAAGGTGCCGGAGCCCGATCAATCTTGCCAAGGACCCGAAGTTTGCGCTGCTGGGCTGGCCCAAGAAATGCTGGAATTTCTTGATCCACATGCGCTCGTTCTCTATTACCTCAAGCAGAACAATGAACCAGCTTTCCGGAAAGTAATTGCGCTTTATACCTCAAGAGGGATTCCAGCGGAAAAGATGGGAATCGGCGATTATTTTGCCTGGGGAGACGCGCTACGGGGTGTGAATGAGAATGATCAGGCAATCATTCAATATCGCGAAGGCTTGAAGTGGAATGATCAATTTTGTTCCGGTCACGATATTATTGGGATAACTTATCTCAAGAAATATCAATATGAAAGCCGAGTCGAATATCTTGATAGCGCAGAACAGGAGTTCCGTCAGGCGATCTCCTGTAATCCGAGCGATGCCGTTGCTCATTGTGATCTCGGTAATATTCTTATACGTAGATGGAAGCTAGGGGGATTTTCCAATGTTTCTTTGCGAAAAGACGCAATTGCAGAAAATGTGGAAGCACTGAAAATTGACCCGAACAGCGCAGAACCCGCAGTCAATATCGGCTATATACAATATTGGGATGGCAGGACTCAGGAAGCCCTCAAATATTTTCAGCAAATAAAAGAGAACTTTCCGACCAGTTCCGCGCTCCATTTAAATTTTGGATTCCTTCTATGGCGTGAGTATATAAATGGCAGAAGCGATTTACTACAGCAGGCCCTGGACATTACACGAAGGGCATGGGATCTGGATTCTGCGAACCATATCGCTGCCGGTAATCTAGGTTATCTTTATTACGAAGCGGACAGTCCAGATCTAGCTACTGAATTCTGGAAAAAAGCTTACGATTTAGACCCTCAGTCCCCTGACATACTGGCGGGTTACGCATTAGGTCTATATAAAAAAGGCAAACAAAATGATGCTGTAAGCCTCTATCGCGAGGCGGTTCGGCGCGATGCCCAGATTCGCGATTCTCAACACCTTCGTAATTCTTATTTGTGGACGTCCAAAATGCTGAGAGATGTGGTGTCGTTGGATGCCGCTGCTTTTGCTCAACAATAGCCGGGGCGGTTTAGAAAATGTCCATAAGTCGGCCATTGCTCCCTGTTCTTTAACGTCTCTTGACTCCGCGTCCTGCGATGAAAAGGTTTTGCCAGTTGCCATTTGCTTGCAATACCGACGCGATCTTTTCGCACATCGCTACTGGCCCCTCAGCCAGGAATACCGCAACCAGCTTTCAGAGAAATTCCGCAAAGAGCGCCCCTGCTGGAGAAGATTCTCTTGAATCCCGCATAGGTGAGCGAGTTCCCTGCATCGGTTCATTCCTCGCTGGAGCAGTTCGCCGCCAAGGTACAACTCATCCGTGAACAGCTTGAGCACGAACTGGCGGGCAGCTACGTCCACATGCACCTGAACCGCATCTTCCGCTCCACACACAATGTCCAGGAGATGGTGCTCTACGACTTCCTTACGCGCACGTATGATTCTGTGATGGCCCGCCAGAAACGCTGAAGCTGCAAAAGAACCTTACCAGGACAATGGATCAGTCGCTCGAGTTCATGCGGCTCTTATTGACGACCTACACCCGCGTGAGCTGCGGAAGGGCATCGAAATGGGAGTCGCGGGCAAGCAAAACCAGTGAGTGCTGTAGTACCAGCGCCGCAATCCACATGTCATTCGTGGGGATCGGGGTTCCTTGTTTTCGCAACTGGCGGTAAACCGTGGCGTACTGATGGGTGGTTTGGTCGTCTGCATAGAGCACGCCAACTCGGGGCTTCAGGAGAAAGCGGCGCAGGACAGCTTCGTTTCGTGGTCCCTGGTTCCCTACAGCAAACCCGGCACGCAATTCTCCAAGGACCACAAACGGCAACCATACTTCATCGGCCAATTCCACAGTTTCGACCACCGATGCGTCGCCGCGGCAGAGATCGGTGTAACGATTGGTGTCGAGCGCGATTCTCACGATGGTGGCAGCCTGCGTGCCCCGATTCCGGCGTGCTGAGTGGTCATCGCCACAACTCCGCGTCAATCGTGTCCTGCGCCGCAATCGCGCTCTCGAAGGCTGGATCTTTTCGCCAAGTTCCCGCGATGTCGCTCAGATCGCGTTGGCTGACTCGACGCTCGCCTAGACCTGCGCCCCGAGCGAGAGCTTCAATCGCCACTTCGTTCAGGCTCTTGCCCTGTTCGCGGGCAGAGCGGCGAAGAGCTGCGTCCAATAAATCGGGCACATTGCGGATGGTGTACTGCATGCATATATTGTAGGCATTGCAGGCAGCAGATGCAAGCTACTACTACTCTTACTTGCGATTCTCTGCTGACCAGTTCAGCGTTGGTGTAGACCAGCATTCATCAGCAGAATTGGGACCAACACCTGGTTCATTCGTCCCTTCGGGACTGTGGAGTACGCCTGGATTCGTAACCCGACATTCCGCTTCGCTCCATGCCGGGCTACTTTCATAGTGTGCCTTCGGCACAAGAGCTAAAAGTCAAAAGCTAAGAGCTAATTGCTATTTGCCTGCAATACCGCCGCGATCTTTTCGCACATCGCTACCGGGCCTTCCACTTTGCTGAGAAACATATCCGCATACGATGCATCGGGAGGGATTTCATTTACGCCGGAAATAAGAATGACCGGAAGGTGGGGAGTGCTGGTCTTGATTTCGCGCGCCAGTTCGGTGCCGGTTTTACCCGGCATCAGCAAATCCGACAATACCAAATCCACTTTGCGCGAAGAAAGTATCTCTAAAGCCTGATTGGCGGAACGCGCAGTCAGTACAGCGTACCCGGCATTTTGCAGTACGAGTTTCCTGAGCGTCAGCGGATTTTCCTCGTCATCCACGCACAGGATGGTGGCTTTCGCTGGGGAATTTCCGGGTTTAGGGTCTGCCACTCTGTGTCCTTGGAACTCAGGTCGTTGTGGACAAGGCTATCATTTCCTGTTTTTCCGCCACAAGAGTGCCGGGAATAAAAACCGAGAAGCAGGTGGCATTGCGCTGCCGCGTGCGCAGGCTGCGGAAACGAATGGCTCCTTCATACTTTTCTACGATCCCTTTGCTGATCCACAAACCTAACCCGGTCCCCTTGGCCGCCTTGGTGCTGAAGAAGGGTTCAAAGAGCCGCCGCGCATCTTCCGGCTTGATCCCGGTTCCGGTATCTACAACCGAGACGCGCACGCCGCGCCGTCCCAATCGAGGATGCTTCGACTCGCGCACGTGCACGCGCAGCCTTCCGCCTTCGGGCATGGCTTGCACGGCATTGCCCACTAGGTTGAGAAACACCTGCTTCAACTCGGCCGGGAAGGCCAGAATCTCGCCCTGGCTGCGGTATTCCTTCTCCAGTTCGATCCCATTCAGGCGCAGACGCCGCGACTGCAACTCCAGCACGTCATCCAGCACCGTAGCCAGAGAGACCAGCACCGCCTGCTGCGATTCACGGTAGAAACTGAGTGTCTGGCGCGTGATGTGGGAGATACGCTCCAGCTCTTCTCCGGCAAGCTTCGCATAATAACGCGCCTCATCATCCAGCGAAGGATGCTGGCGCAGCAGGAAGAAGGCATTGGTGATCGCCTCCAGCGGATTGTTGACCTCGTGGGCGATGATCCCGGCTACGCGTCCCATGGCGGCCAGGCGTTCAGTCTTGCGCAGCGCCTCTTCCGCATGAAGCTGCGCGGTGATGTCGCGATTGATTTCCAGGATGGTGTTGGGAGTCGCGCCCGGTTCGACCTTCACGGCTTTGCGGCTGGCAACCACGATCTCCTCCCCGGACTTGGTGTACTGGATCAGGTTTCCCTGCCACCGGCCCGAGTCCAGAATGGCCTGCCTGATGTCCTCAAAGGGGACTGGAAATTTCGTTTTAAGAACCTGGTGAATGTTTTTGCCCAGCACTTCTTCGCGTTTCCATCCATAAACCGCTTCAGCGCCCGAATTCCAGAAATGCAGGATGCCATTGACGTCGCGCACCATAATGGCTTCCGAAGCCAGATCGAGCAGTTCGGCGCGCTCCCGCAGCATGTCTTCCATCTGCTTGCGGGCGCTTACGTCGAAGATCGCGCCCACAGCGCCGCGCACCTTGCCACTTTCGTCAAACAAAGGACGCGCGCTGCCCAGGGCATGAATGACTTTGCCGTCGCCGCGGTGGATTTCCATCTCCATGCTGCCTATGGCTTCGCCCGATCTTACGGCGCGATGCAAAGGCAGCTCGTTCAGAGACATGCGCCGGCCTCGTTGATGAATCTCAAACGGCCATTGCTCTGCGCGCTGCGGTTCAATGGAGAGGTTGTCACCCTGCCTGACTCCGAACATCTCGCTCATGGCAGCGTTGCCGGTCACCACACTGCTGTGCGGATCATGGGCCACGGATACGCCCACCGGCAGCACCTGCATGATGGTCTCAAGCTCGGTGATCCTCTGCTGCAATTCGATGTTGAGATTTCGAATCTGCTCTTCCGCGGCGATCTGGCGGCTTACATCGGTGCTGGTGCCAAACCAGCGGACGATCTTGCCGTGAGAATCACGAATGGGCACCGAGCGCGAGAGGAACCAGCGGTAGTGGCCATCAGCCCCGCGCAATGGACAGGTATCTTCCCACTCCGTGCCGTTCTCCCATGATCTATGCAGTCCTTCCGCAACGCGCTGCACGTGCGCCGGATGATGCACCTTCTTCCATCCTGATCCGTGCGTCTCTGCCAGAGTGGCGCCGGTGTAGTCATACCAGCGCTGGTTATACCAGAAGACCGAGCCATCCGGATGCGCCATCCAGGCAAGCTGCGGAATGGAGTTGGCCAGCGTGCGGAATTGCGCCTCGCTCTCCCGCAGTTCCTCGGTGCGCTCCAGAACGCGCTGCTCCAGGCTCTTGTTGAGCGCCTCCAGCTCGCGGGTCTTGCGATGCAGTTCGGCAAATACGCTCACCTTGGCGCGCAACACTTCAGGAACGACCGGCACGGAGATGTAATCCACGGCCCCGCGCTGGTAGCCTTTCAGCCGGTCAATATCTGTGAGGTGGACCGCCGAGATAAAGATGATCGCGGTTTTCTGGTAGCGCGGATGCTGGTGGATGATCTCCGCCATCTCAAAACCATCCATCTCCGGCATGCTCACGTCCATGAGCACCACGGCCACGTCGGTTTTAAGCAGGATCTCCAGCGCTTCCCTGCCGGAACGGGCCTTGATGAGGTTCTCACCCAGGTCTCCCAGAATGGCCTCATAGCTGAGCAGCTTGGCGGCTTGGTCGTCCACCATGAGGATGTTTACTTTTTCGTTTGCGGTCATTTTCCTGGTGCCCAAAAATCATTCCGCCAGCTTCGCTGGCTTCGTTTTTATCACGACGTGTTTGCGGCGAATCCATGCTGCTGCATTCGCAATACACAAACGGTTTGTATCAGGGCACGATTTTTTAGTCGTGCCGAAAAGCTCAAAACTATGGGGCTTTAGCCCCTGCGACTGCTTTCATCCACTATCTATGCAGCCACATGCGCAACGCTGACAGCAACTGCTCCGTGTTGACTGGTTTGGCCAGGTATTCGGAAGCGCCGGCTTCCAGACACTTTTCACGATCGCCCTTCATGGCTTTTGCCGTAAGAGCAATGATAGGCAGGCGACGGAACGCCTGGTTCTGCCGGATGACCTGCATGGTTTCGTAGCCGTCCATCTCCGGCATCATGATGTCCATCAGCACGATGGCTACGTCCTGAGTGTTCTCCAGCGTGAAGATGGCCTCGCGTCCGGTGCCTGCGGTCAGCACGTCCATGCCGCGCCGCTCCAGCACGCTGCTGAGCGCGAAGATGTTGCGGACGTCATCGTCTACCACCAGCACCTTCTTGCCCACCAGCGCCTCGTCTGAACGGTGCAGGCGGTCGAGCATCTTCTGCTTGTTCTCCGGCAGGTCGGAGACCACGCGATGCAGGAAGAGCGCCGTCTCGTCGAGCAGACGCTCGGGCGACTCAACGTCCTTCACCACCACGCTGCGCGCCAGCATATGCAGGCGGGCATCTTCTTCCGGTGAAAGCTCTTTGCCGGTAAAGACCACCACCGGCAGGTCGTTGAGCGTGGGCGTGTCACGCAGTTGCTCGAGCACTTCAAAGCCCGACATGTCAGGCAGGCGAAGATCGAGTACGACGCAATCGAAGCCCTGTTGATGGACAGCGCCGAGCGCCGCTTCTCCGGTGGAGACCACGGTCACGTCGATGTCGTCATACCCCAGCAGTTCCCTGATGCTCAACTGTTCTGCGGGATTGTCTTCTACCACCAGCAGCCGCTTGCGGCGCGGAGCAGCGTACTCCTTGATGCGCGCCAGCGCCGCTTCCAGGCCTTCGGAAGTCGTCGGCTTGGTCACAAAGGAGAAGGCGCCGCGCGAGAGGCCGTGGTGCCAGTCTTCGTCCATGGTCAGCATCTGCACCGGGATATGGCGCGTGGAAGAATCCTGTTTCAGGTGGTTGAGCACCGTCCAGCCCAGCATGTCCGGCAGGAAAACATCGAGCGAGACTGCCGCAGGATGGAATTCACGCGCCAGCGCCAGAGCGTCTGCGCCGCGCATGGCCACCAGCACCTTGAATCCTTTATCACGCGCCAGGTCGAGCAGGATGCGCGCATAGTGCGGATCGTCTTCCACGATCAGCAGCACGTTGCTGTCACCCGGCTGGATGTCATTGCGGTCATCCTCAACCCGCTCCACCGGATGCTCCGTGATAACCGAGGTAGGCAACTGCACCGGCATAGCCGGCGCAGAGGCCCTGTCCATCGCCAGAACACTGGCGGTTGCCGGACCCACATAGGTCTGCGGCAGGTACAGGGTAAAGGTGCTGCCTTTGCCTGGAGTACTGCGCAACTGGATTTCACCGCCCAACAGGCTGGCCAGTTCACGGCTGATGGCCAAACCCAGTCCGGTTCCTCCGTACTTGCGGCTGGTTCCGGCATCTGCCTGCTGGAAGGCCTCGAAGATAATTCGCTGCTTGTCGAGCGGAATACCGATTCCGGTATCGGACACCTCGAAAGCCACCACCGCGGCCGCGTTGCTGAGGATGGGGTGTTCGTTGGTCCAGCCGCACGCTTCCGTGTTCGGTGAACTTGAAAGCGTTGGAGAGCAGGTTCTTGAGCACCTGCTGCAAACGCTTGGAGTCGGTGACCATGCTGCGGGTGAGGTGCGGATCGGTCTGCACCTCGAAGGCCAGCTTCCGGTTTTCCGCTTCGTGACGGAACGGCCGCGCCACCATTTCCATCACGCTGTTGAACAGCACCTCTTCGGCTTCCACCGATACCGTGCCGGATTCGATCTTCGACAGGTCGAGAATGTCAGAGATCAGGTTGAGCAAGTCAGTGCCTGCGCCGTGGATGGTGCGCGCGAACTCTACCTGCTTGTTGGTCAGGTTGCCGTCCGGGTTATCGGAAAGCTGCTGGCCCAGAACCAGGATACTGTTCAGCGGCGTACGCAACTCGTGCGACATGTTGGCCAGGAATTCCGATTTGTACTTGGAGGTAAGCGCCAGTTCCTTGGCTTTCTCTTCCAGGGCGCGGCGCGCCTGTTCGATTTCCTGGTTCTTGCGCTCCACTTCCACGTTCTGCTCGGCGAGCTGTTGGGCTTTCTGCGCCAACTGCTCATTGGTCTGCTGCAGCTCTTTCTGCTGCGTCTGCAACTCGGTGGCAAGCTGCTGCGACTGCTTGAGCAGGCCTTCCGTCTGCATGGTGGCTTCGATACTGTTCAGCACGATGCCGATGCTGGCAGTCAACTGCTCCAGGAAGGCAAGATGCGAAGCGGTAAAGATACTCAGCGATGCCAATTCAATGACGGCCTTTACGCGGTCCTCGAAGAGTACCGGCAGCACGATCACACTGCGCGGACGCGATTCAAACAAGCCGGAGCGGATCGGTACCGTGCTCTCCGGCAGTTCGGTGATCAGCATCCTGCGCTTCCCGGCCGCGCACTGGCCCACCAGCCCTTCACCAATGCGCAACTGCTGCAGGTAGCCATCCGGAGTATTGGCGAAGGCCGAGAGCAGCACCATGGTGCCGGAGTCCTCGCTTTCCGTCTGGTAGATCACGCCCTGCTGCGCATTGACCAGCGGCGCCAGCTCTGACAGCAACATGCGGCCCACCGTAGCCAGATCGCGCTGGCCCTGCAACATGCCGGTAAAGCGCGCCAGGTTGGTCTTGAGCCAGTCCTGCTCGGTGTTGCGTTCCGTGGTGCCGCGCAGGTTGTTGATCATGGTGTTGATGTTGTCTTTGAGTTCAGCCACCTCGCCGCTGGCTTCCACCTGGATCGAACGGGTCAGGTCGCCTTTGGTTACGGCGGTTGCCACTTCCGCGATGGCGCGCACCTGGTTGGTGAGGTTATCGGCCAGCAGGTTCACGTTGCCGGTGAGATCTTTCCAGGTTCCGGCGGCCCCGGGCACGTTGGCCTGTCCGCCCAGCCGGCCTTCCACGCCTACTTCGCGGGCCACCGTAGTCACCTGGTCGGCGAACGTGGCCAGCGTATCCGTCATGTTGTTGATGGTTTCGGCGAGCGCGGCCACCTCGCCCTTGGCGTTCACGGTGAGCTTCTGGGTGAGTACGCCGTTGGCCACGGCCGTCACCACCTTCACGATGCCGCGCACCTGCTCGGTGAGGTTGGCGGCCATCACGTTCACATTGTCGGTCAAGTCCTTCCAGGTTCCGGCTACACCGGGCACCTGCGCCTGTCCGCCCAGCTTGCCTTCCGTACCTACCTCGCGGGCCACGCGCGTCACTTCGGCGGCGAAGGCGTTGAGCTGATCCACCATGGTATTGATGGTGTTCTTCAACTCCAGAATTTCACCCTTCACGTCCACCGTGATCTTGCGCGAGAGATCGCCCCTGGCTACGGCGGTGGTCACCTCGGCGATGTTGCGCACCTGGCCGGTCAGGTTCCCGGCCATGGCGTTCACCGAGTCCGTCAGATCTTTCCATGTTCCGGCCACGCCCTGCACGTTGGCCTGGCCGCCCAGCCGGCCTTCGGAGCCCACTTCGCGGGCCACGCGGGTTACCTCGGCGGCGAAGGAGCGCAACTGCTCCACCATGGTGTTCAGCGTTTCTTTCAACTGCAGGATTTCACCGCGCACATCTACGGTGATCTTCTTTGACAAGTCGCCGTTGGCGATAGCGGTTGCCACTTCGGCGATGTTGCGCACCTGGCCGGTCAGGTTGCTGGCCATGAAGTTCACGTTGTCGGTTAAGTCTTTCCAGGTTCCGGCCACACCGGGCACCTGCGCCTGTCCCCCCAGCTTGCCGTCGGTTCCCACTTCGCGGGCCACACGCGTCACTTCACCGGCGAAGGCGTTGAGCTGATCCACCATGGTGTTGATGGTGTTCTTCAACTCCAGAATTTCACCCTTCACGTCCACGGTGATCTTGCGCGAGAGATCGCCCCTGGCCACGGCCGTGGTGACTTCGGCGATATTACGCACCTGGCCGGTCAGGTTTCCGGCCATGGAGTTCACCGAGTCCGTCAAGTCTTTCCACGTTCCGGCCACGCCTGGCACGTTGGCCTGTCCGCCCAGGCGGCCTTCGGTTCCTACTTCGCGGGCTACGCGCGTCACTTCACCGGCGAACGCGTTGAGCTGATCCACCATGGTGTTGATGGTTTCTTTGAGCAGCAGAATTTCACCGCTCACGTTCACGGTGATCTTCTTGGACAAGTCGCCGCTGGCGATAGCAGTTGCCACGTCCGCGATGTTGCGCACCTGGCCGGTCAGGTTGCTGGCCATGGAGTTCACTGAGTCGGTGAGGTCTTTCCAGGTTCCGGCCACACCGGGTACCTGCGCCTGTCCGCCCAGCTTGCCGTCGGTTCCTACCTCGCGGGCCACGCGCGTCACTTCCGAGGCGAAGGAGCGCAATTGGTCCACCATGGTGTTGATGGTGTCTTTGAGTTCGAGAATTTCACCCTTCACGTCCACCGTGATCTTGCGCGAGAGGTCGCCGCGAGCCACAGCCGTTGCCACCTCGGCGATGTTGCGCACCTGGCCGGTCAGGTTGCTGGCCATGAAGTTCACGTTGTCGGTAAGGTCTTTCCAGGTTCCGGCCACACCTGGTACCTGCGCCTGTCCGCCCAGCTTGCCTTCCGTTCCTACTTCGCGGGCCACGCGGGTCACCTCACCCGCGAAGGCGTTGAGCTGATCCACCATGGTGTTGATGGTGTTCTTCAACTCCAGAATTTCGCCCTTCACGTCTACCGTGATCTTGCGCGAGAGGTCGCCACCGGCTACAGCCGTAGTCACCTCGGCAATGTTTCTTACCTGCGCGGTGAGGTTTCCGGCCATGGAGTTCACCGAGTCGGTCAAATCCTTCCATGTTCCGGCCACGCCCGGCACGTTGGCCTGTCCGCCCAGTCGTCCTTCGGTTCCTACTTCGCGGGCCACGCGCGTTACTTCACCGGCGAAGCGGTTGAGCTGATCCACCATGGTGTTCAGCGTTTCTTTGAGCTGGAGAATCTCACCGCGCACATCTACAGTGATCTTGCGGGAGAGGTCGCCACTGGCGATGGCGGTTGCTACTTCTGCGATGTTGCGAACCTGGCCCGTCAGGTTGCTGGCCATGAAGTTCACGTTGTCGGTAAGATCTTTCCAGGTGCCGCCTACACCGGGCACCTGCGCCTGCCCACCCAGCTTGCCTTCCGTTCCTACTTCGCGGGCCACGCGCGTCACTTCACCGGCAAAGGCGTTGAGTTGATCCACCATGGTGTTGATGGTGTCTTTGAGCTCGAGAATTTCGCCCTTCACGTCCACCGTGATCTTGCGGGAGAGATCGCCGCGGGCCACGGCGGTAGTCACCTCGGCGATGTTTCTTACCTGCGCGGTGAGGTTTCCGGCCATGGCGTTCACCGAGTCCGTCAAATCCTTCCACGTTCCGGCCACGCCCGGCACCACGGCCTGTCCGCCAAGCTTGCCGTCAGTTCCCACTTCGCGGGCCACGCGCGTCACTTCTGAAGCGAAGGAGCGCAACTGGTCCACCATGGTGTTGATAGCTTCTTTGAGCTGCAGAATTTCACCGCGCACATCCACGGTGATCTTGCGCGAGAGGTCGCCGCTGGCCACCGCGGTGGCCACCTCGGCAATGTTGCGCACCTGGCCGGTCAGGTTGCTGGCCATAGAGTTCACCGAGTCGGTGAGGTCTTTCCACGTTCCGGCCACGCCCGGCACCTGCGCCTGCCCGCCGAGTTTGCCATCGGTTCCTACTTCGCGGGCCACGCGCGTCACCTCGGAGGTGAAGATGCTCAACTGCTGAATCATCGTGTTCACGATGTTGGCGGAGCGCAGGAACTCGCCTTCCAGCGGACGCCCATCCACGTCCAGTCGCACCGTCTGGGTCAGATTTCCCTGGGCCACAGCGGCGATGGCACGCGTCACCTCGTTGGTAGGACGAAGCAGGTCTTCCACCAGCGTGTTGACCGAGCTCTCCATCTCGCCCCACGCGCCTTTTAACTGGTGGAAGCGGGTACGCTCCCGCGTCTTACCTTCCTTACCTACGGCTTGTCCTACGCGCGTGAGCTCGCGGGCCATCTGCTGGTTGGCGGCCACAATGTCATTAAAGGTATCCGCCACCTTACCTGCCAGCCCTGTCCAGGAGCCGGGGAGACGCACGGAAAAGTCGCCATCCCTCATCTTTTGTAAACTTGCCAGAATTACGCTCAGGTCAGCGGGTGATTCAGCAACAGCCAGCCCATTCCCATTCTGGGCGGGCCTTTGTCCATTGGACGAGGGCTTTTTGGGGGTATCTTTGGCTGTTGCGGGCGCCGCTGCCGAACTGGAAGTGCTTCGCTTCATCGGGGTCATCTCCTGAATGAACGGCAGAAAAGTGTTTATCGAAAATTAAGCATACTTACGCCTGCCCGGATGGGTCTGAAGGCTGGCTTGCGAGCAGATCCCAAAGGACAGGGAATACGTCAGTGCGCAATTCGAGCTCAATTCAATTGCCGGAATGTGTCTTCAGATTCTAACTTCGTTTTCACTTCTACAGCGTACTTTCACAGGTAAAAAGCGGCTTAGCCCACAGGCACTAAGTACAAGCGCCGGTGGTTCGATACAGTCTCCTGCGTAAAGCCAAATTCTTACGGTTTTGGATCTTCTGGGGAGGGCCGGTACAAAACTGAGACTTGAATGCCAGCCCATAGATTCAGAGTTGCTGCTAAAGGTTGTCCGGAGAAGGACAGGAAAAAGCATTTAGACAGAAGTGGCATACTTTGGCGCAATTTGACGCTTTGGCTTCGGGCTTACCTTCGGCAATCTGCGTGACAGACCCCAGCATTGCAGCAAACTGCACTCTTCAAAAGCTGAAACTCTGGATTCCAGATCACCGGACCTAAGGGCTAAAAGCTAAGAGCCAAAAGCTGGTTTTGCCCCCTCCACCCATGTGACGTGAATCACAGATTCACTACAGCGACTCCGTTATATTCAGGTGCATGTCCAAGGTAGCACTCCAGATTCGCTGGCCCAGCCTGCAGGCAGGCGGGTGCCACGTCTCGGTGCGCAACGGTGATGCCAGCAGCTCATGCTGGGCCGAGTGGCCGAGCCTGAAAGAAAAGCTGCGCGATGCCCTGGGACTGAAAGAGAGGGACCTGGACCGAATCGAAAGCGAACTCTCGGCCAACGGAGTCACACGCCTGGAGCATGTCCAGACCACCCCTGCCCATATCCGCGCGCTCGGCCTTCAGTGGCCCCAGGCACGCTGAACTTCCCCAGAGCTTTTCCTCAACGACCTTGGGAAACCTCCGTTCACCAGGAACTTTGAAACCGTGCTTTTGGGAGCAATTTTTTAGTTGATCTTGACCGCGAGTTTCCAGTTTTGGCAGTTACAAATGATGGCAATTTTGGCAATCTGCGGGGCGAGGCCAACTCTGCCCGACCGCCCGTAATCTATGTATGTCTAACCAGGTTCCGGCATGAAGAATAAAGCTTCAAGCATGGCAGTTCTGTCGGCCGCCTTTGGAACAGAACTGGTTGATGTTGACGAACTCCCGGCGCGAATCAAAAAGGCTCGCCAGCGCTACAAGCTCGCCTCCGAGCAGCTCTTCGAACTTTGCTGCTCGCTTCAATTGACAGGCCTGCTTCCCGACCGCGAATCGTTGTCACAGGCTGTGGTGGAGTTTCAAAACGCCCGCCAGGTGCGCGATTCCCTGGAAGCCCTGCAGCACAGCATCGCAGCGATCTCAACCGCTGCAATGCCACCCACTGAGTAGAATTCATAAAAGGTGCTCGTTTTGGTTGCGGCCCGGCTGCGCTGGGTCAAGCGGTAAGGTTTTACGTGTGGCTCTGCAAATTCGTTGTAGGATGAACACAACAAGGAGAACTTGCCGCAACCGGATTCAGGGCCAGGGTCGCATCCTGCTCTGGTCCGGTTTTTACTGCTTGGGGGAACTGCGCTTTATGATTCTTGGACCCGCCGCCTCATGATAGCGGAAATAAACGGGACACTCATGGAGCCTTTCCATGATAGCCAGCACCCGGGTGGAAGGGCTGGCGGCAATCAGGAGTCCGCATCCGCCGCACCATGATTCTTTGATGCGGGGAGTAAAGGCACTGGCGGTCCGATAAGGATAGCGCTGCGCGTTCCGGGCTGCCATACATGGTTAGATGCCCCGGCATCCGTACGGTAACCCCAACCTTAGACCCAATTTTTGAATGAAATGATGCCGCGATTAATCACCAGCCGCCTTTACCAGGCGCGGTACATCTTTCTGGTCTTCGAGAATCACATGATTGCGGCTGGCAATGACGAACCGGTCGTCCACCACTCTTGCCAACTCGAACCGGACGGCCGCTCCGCACTGCTTACACCGGGGAAAGCACTTCCCGGACAGAAGCGTCGCCTGATGCATCAGCCGGTGATTATCGTGGTAAACACGATAGACACCGGTGCGTGGCACCTCGTCTCCCGGGGTAAAAGTTGTTTTCACGCAGACTGCTCACGATCCGGCCAGATACACGCAGTTGACTTCTAGATGCAGCAGCATGGAAGAAAGGTTGCATGACCGCAGACTTGCTCGGCGCACGCGGCTGCACACCCGAAACCGGATAGGAGCTCCTGAACTATTTGTCCTAAAAACATATTCGAGTGTGCGTAACAATGCGTCCGCCGGCCATCATTTTTTGTTAAGATCACATGCATACTTGCAGTGGGGGGAGCGTAGCCGCTCAATGCCTGAGCCGTTCGTAGTGAGGAAATACAAGACCGGCGATCTGGTGCCTGAAACCGGCATTTATAACGTCACGCACGACGGCCATCGTCTCCAGCACCAGGTTGTCATCATCCGGGATGAGAAATTTCCCCGTTGCGGCAAATGCGCTGACTCGGTCTTCTTCGAACTGGCCTATCCTGCGCCCGGCGTGCGCGAAGCCAATTTTATCCGCGTCTATGAACTGCCCGAAGTCGAAGAAGCGTAAGAGCATTCAACCCCTGAACGAGCGCAAAGGACGCAAAGGTTTTATTTCATTTTTCCAGGTACAGCTTTTGCGACCTGAAAATCTTGAGGAACAAAGGCAGTGCCAGATTGAACACACATAAACTTACTTTTGTTACCTTTGTGTCCTTTGCGTCCTCTGCCCTGAAAATCCCTATGCCGCCATGGGTGTCGTGAGTACCTTCAGACCGAGTTCCTCTAAGCGCTTCGTATGAAAACGTATCAGATGCTGGGAGCGGATTTGATCCAAGAATTTTGCACCCAAGTCCACGTAGTCTCTATTTTCCTTGAGCATGTGGTAGATAACAAC
>QHVI01000103.1 GCA_003223515.1 Candidatus Angelobacter sp. Gp1-AA117 | reverse complement strand
TTCAGCTATTCGTTTTTGAGGGCAGCGAAATCGGAAAGTTAACCCGCCGTTGTCGGGGCGGTGGAAAAGTGGAAATCCCGCTGCTCTTGCGGTATTTCCAAGCGTAGTGGGAAAGTCCCGCCTTTAGACTTTTCCACTACGCGTCTTTTCCACGGCCCTTTTGCCCACAGATTCTGCTACAGAGCCATTTTTTATTCCTTGCAGGGTTTAACTGATGATAGCGCCTCAGGCAAGATTATTTATCTAATGACACAAGCTAGGGGGTGCTCAGGAGAATACAACTTTGCTTCGGTCAGGGCAAGCCTTATACCGATAGCCTTATGCCGAAGGATAACTGCAAAATACCGAAGAGAGGAACCTGGGGACAACCTCAGGGGCAAACAGCGTCGAATGTACGTTTCTACCGATTGTGCTCACCTAAACCTATGAAAACAATGAGTGGGCTGTTTCACATGGCCTTTTAAGGCGTGGGTCGCTGGTTCGAATCCAGCCGCGCTCACCATTCCCCGCCAGAGAATTTTCCAAGATTCAAATCAGTGCAGAAGAGATCCTTCGGCTGGCGCCTCAGGATTTCGACTGCGGGCTCCCGCTCGGCTGGCACCTCGCTCACGCCCGCAAAGACTTCAAGATTGAGAACAGTGGCAACCTCAACAGCAAGCGATATGCTCCTAAATTGTCAGGAGAGACCCATGGTACACAAGATGATCGACGGAATATTTCGACAGACTAATTTGACCAATGAATCTGCTGAATACCTTTCCAAAAGGGAGGAACTCCGGCTGGCAGAAATCGAGTTGATGCGGCAGCGGGAACGGGTTGCGGAACTGCGCCGGCATCTTCCACGCGGCGCGACTGTGGAGGATTACGTATTCGAAGAAGGTCCCGCTGATCTCAGCGCTGGCGACACGCCCACGCGGTCCGTGCGTCTCAGCGAGTTATTTACGGGGCCAGAGCGGTCGTTGGTGGTCTATCACTTTATGTTTGGCAAGAAGCAAACCCAGGCGTGCCCTATGTGTACTGCCTGGATCGATGGATACAACGGCGTCGCCCATCACCTGTTTCAGAACCTGGATTTTGCCATCATTGCTGCGGCGGATACGCCAACTTTGCGAGCGCACGCTCGAACCCGGGGCTGGAATAAGCTACGGCTATTGAGTTGTGGCGCAAACACTTTCAAATACGACCTGGGCAGCGAAGACCGCGACGGGAAACAGGATTCGATGATGTCGGTCTTCACGCGCGATAGTGATGGCACGCTCCTTCACTTCTACAGTACCCACCCCTGGATGGCCCCGGATATCAAGGAGCGCGGCATTGATCTTCTGAGTCCCATCTGGAATATTCTGGACCTTACACCTCAAAGACGCGGGGAGTGGTATGCAAGTCTCGGCTATGGCACCAGGGTGCGGGCAGCGTGAGAAGCCAGTGCCGGAGCTTGAGGGCAACTGGCGCCGAACTTGCGCTCTGACCAGTTCCTTTCAGGAATACGGCGAATTCGAGTACGGCCTGCGGGAGCTTCTTTCGCTATCTGGCTGCTTGAGCGTTCATGAAATCTTCAAGCCCAAGCTTCAGCAGGTCGCCGATGCGGTCGATGCTGATGTCTGCCGGGGGCAGACTTGCCAGGATTTTCGGGTCATGGGCGTAATGGCCCTGCTGGGGAAACACAGTTGTCACTTTGTTTCCCCAGATCTTCTTCACTTCGTTCAGGATGCGCAGCTTATCGTCTACCAGCACATAATGGCCGGCAGGGAAGCGCTTTTCCACATCATCTAACTCGCGTTCTTTATGGATATAAATCAGGACATTGCCTTCCACGGTTTCGTCGATGCCGGAGCGCTCTATCTTGAGCGGTTGAAAGACCACGTCGCCATCTGACAGGATCACGGCCTTGCCCCATTGCTTTACGTGCTCCACCGCGTCGAGCGAATCAGGATAGAGACGCGTGGCAAAGGGATAGTTCACCAGGAAATGAGAAACCGTGAGCAGGCCGGGATCGCGGGGATTCTCGATGCGGTAACGCTGAAGCGCGCCCAGGTAATCGGCATATCCAAGTTCCGCGCGTAGCTGCTCAAACAAATCCCAGTAACGCTGCTGCCGTTCCTGCCCAACCTGCTGCTCCAGGTGGCGTTTGAGATGAGCGGTGACGCGGTCATTATCGAGCAGCGTGTTATCTACATCGAAGAGGAAGACGATGTTGTCGGCCATGAGACATACAGTGTACGTCAACCGAATCCTGGATGGAGCGCAGCCGCCCCGGCTGCGTGGAAGAATTCATTGCGAGTGCAGAAAAGCGTTAACTGAGCTTCAGCAGGCTATAGAGCAGCACGCCCAGCACCACCAGCGTGATGGCCACGTAAAGGTAATCCCGTTCCACGGCAAAGCCCATGGCTGAAAAGATGACGCGGGCAATGGGAGTGAAGATCAGCAGGAGCAGCCCGAGTTGGATGATGCCACGGCTGTCGTGTGCGGCTGCGTCTTTGACTACTCCGGTGACGCTGCGAAAGGCGTTGGTCTGAGCGTGAAATGAATTGTAATCAGGATGCTCTGAACCGTGTTGCGCGAGGAACATCACGCCCCCGATCAGCACTACGGCGGCAGCCAGGAAGACCCCGATGCGCAGCAGGTTCCCAATCCATTGTTCGAGTTTGTAATCGGAGTACGAATCTGGTGGTTTCATCTCAGAGCCGTCCTGTAAGCGCGTTGAAGATCATCTCTATTCCCATAACAACGATGACCAAGCCAAACACCAGGCGCAGTCTTTTCGTGGGCGATTTGAGCAACACCCTGGCTCCCAGCATGGAACCGGTCAGAACGCCGAGCATCACCGGCATGGCAAGACCGGGATCGATGAACCCACGCTTCAGATACACTCCTGCGCTGGCGGCTGCGGTTACACCGATCATGAAGTTGCTGGTAGTCGTTGAAACTTTAAAAGGAATCTTCATGATCTGGTCCATGGCCAGCACTTTCATTGCGCCGGAGCCGATGCCCAGCAGGCCGGAGAGCGTCCCTGCGCCGATCATCAAGCCGAATCCCGCGGGAACGCGATGGACCTGGTATGCCTGCAACGTTTCTCCCTGCGGATAACTGCCGTTGAGCCTTAATCGTTCACTCCACGGATCGGGCGTATCGGTTATTGGAATTGCCGGCCGGGGCCGTGACGAGAGCCAGGCAGAATAAATAAGCATGAGCCCGAAGATAATTCCAATTGCTCCGGTGGAAATTCGCGCCGCCAGAAAAGCTCCCAGCAGCGCGCCCAGCGTGGTGGCGATCTCCAGGAACATGCCGATGCGGATATTGGTGTAGCCCTCGCGCACATACGCGGCAGCGGCGCCAGAAGAAGTTGCGATCACCGAGACCAGAGAGGCCCCAATGGCATAGCGGATATCCACGCCAAAGACCAGCGTGAGCAGGGGCACGATCACAACTCCTCCGCCCAACCCGGTCAATGCGCCCAGGAACCCGGCAGTGGCTTAGCCGAGATAGACCAGCAATGTAAAGATCAGGACTGTCATTCCAAACGAATAGTGTAAATGCATTTACCCGTTGGCAATTATTTGCCGGGCCTTGTAAGATGCCTGCTTCGCCATTCACATGCCGGTTTCACAGACCAATTCAAAGATCATTTACGAGGCCTTGAAAAAGAATGGCATCGGCCTGGTGTCGGCGTTGCCGGAAACCTGGCTGGTGCACCTGATCCGCATGGCCGAGGATGACCCGGAGATGATCCTGGTGCGGCTGGCTAAAGAAGAAGAAGCAGTGGGCATCTCCGCCGGGGCGCACTTTGCCGGAGTGAAATCGGCCATGCTCATGCAGAATCACGGCTTTCTGGCCAGCATCAATGGCATTGTTTCTTTCGCGCAGCTTTATCGCATTCCGCTGCTCATGCTCATCAGCCATCGCGGACACTTTGGCGAGCGCGATCCATGGCAGACCCAGGGCGGCGGCGTAACTGAACCGCTGCTGCACGCTTTGGGAATTCGCTACGACTGCCTCACCGATCCTAAGACAGTGGACCGGAAAATCGCAGACGCGCAGACCCTGGCGCAAAGCAGCCTGTATCCTGTGGCGCTGCTGCTTACCCGCGAACTTATGTGGGAGGAGCAATGATGCAGCGGCTGGAATGTATGCGCGCGATTTACGACCGGCTGGAAAGCTGCATCGTGGTCACCATCATGGGCGCAGTCTCGGTAGAGCTTCAGTCGCTGGGACACAGGCCGAACTTTTTCTATCTTTTGCACGCCATGGGGTTGGCGTCGTCCACCGGCTTGGGACTGGCGCTGTGCCGGCCCAAACAGCGCGTGGTTGTCTTTGATGGTGACGGCTCGATACTCATGAATCTTGGAGGATTTACGACGCTGGCGCGGTATCGTCCGAAGAACCTGGTTCACGTGATTTTCGATAATGAAAGCCTGCTCTCCGTAGGAGGATTTCCAACAGCCACGGCCACCGGCAGCGATCTCGCAAGGATTGCCACGGCTGCAGGCGTACCGCGATCCACGACCGTGCAAACTGTAGAGGAATTCACCGCTGCGTTTGATGAAGCTGTGAAGAGCAATGAGTTAAGCTGCATCGTCGCCAAAGTCGAGGCCACTGGGCCGAAGGGATATGTGACCGATCTCTCGATGCTGGAGAATCGGTTTGAATTTGCGGGGTGGATCAAGAAGAGTATTTAGTACTTAGTATTTAGTACTTAGTATTGAGTACTTAGAAGCCATCTCATAAATGCGCTTAGCGCAATCGGTGGAAGAGCGGGCCTTCAGGCCCGCGTTACCGCCCGCGATAAAAAAGGGCTTTAGCCCGGGTGGCAATGCCGCAGCAGCATTTATGAGATGAGTTGTAGCAAAACCTGCGACTATTCATTCGATGATCCAGCACGAGCCCGCATCCGGCCAGGCAGTTGGTTTCCTAAGTACTAACTACTGAATACTAAGTACTGCTGGTGTCCCGTGAACATTCTTGCTGAACTCATCCACCAACTGAACAGCGGAAAATTGCGTGTGGTCGATCTTACTCAGCCTCTGAGTCATCAGACGCCGCTGCTGCCTTTGCCTGCGCAGTGGAATAACACGCCTGCATTCCGCATGTGGGAGCTTTCCCGCTATGACGAGCGCGGCCCGGCCTGGTACTGGAACGGATTTGAAACCGGCGAGCACACCGGCACGCACTTCGACGCGCCCATCCACTGGATCAGCGGAAAGGACCTGCCGGAGAACAGCGTCGACCGTATCAATCCCAGAAAATTCGTGGGCCCGGCATGCGTGATTGACGTGACTGCTGATGTGGAGAAAGACCCTGATTTCCTGCTGACCGTGGAGCGCGTGAAGCAGTGGGAGTCAGCGCACGGAAAAATCCCCGCTGGAGCATGGCTGCTGCTGCGTACCGGCTGGTCGCGGCGGACCGATCCGGCACAATACATTAACCAAAGCGAGGAGGGGCCGCACACCCCCGGATTCCAGAAAGAGTGTTCGGAGTTCCTGGCGCGCGAGCGTGACGTGCTGGGCGTGGGCGTGGAGACCGTAGGCACAGATGCGGGGCAGGCGGCCAAATTTGATCCGCCCTTTGCCAATCATTACGTGATGCACGGCAGCGGAAAGTTCGGCTTGGCAGGCCTGTGCAATCTTGACCAGCTTCCGCCGGTAGGGGCGGTGGTGATCGCCGCTCCGCTGAAGATCGTGAACGGATCGGGAAGCCCGCTGCGCGTCATTGCTATCAGCGAAGCAAAGTAGCCCCGTGGTGAGAATGAGTAAATGGGTAATCTGGCAAATGGGTAAATAGGGAAGTGAAACTGCAATTTATTCGTTTACCAAATGACTCATTTACCCATTCCTCCTGTGATTGCTCCTGCATGATCTTCCCGAGAATGCACATGGTGAAGTAACCCGTCACGCCAGCATGTTACCTTCGTACTTTGAAGATTCCAAGATAGCTAAATTACTGTATTCACAACAGCAGTTCTGAGGTCCGCGGTGCCTGCGGGCCACCAGGGTATTGGAGAATGTTGTGAATACTTGCCGACTGACGTGGTCTCTTTATAGAGCCGCACTTATTATTGTCACTGCCTTATTTCTGGCTACCGGAATGCTTGTCCTCCGGCCGGTAACGGCCCAGGCACAGCAGGAGGATGGCCGCAAGATCAAGAAAAGCGTACCCGCCGCATATCCGGAGCTTGCCCGCAAAAACAACATCCACGGCATGGTGCGGCTCCAGATTGTGGTCTCACCTGAAGGAAAAGTAAAAGAGACGAAGGTGCTGGGTGGGAATCCGGTGCTGGCGGATGCTTTTGTCCAGGCAGTTCTCAAGTGGGAATACGAACCCGCTCCCCGCAGCAGCACGATTGTGGTGATGGGCGAGTTTAAGTAATTGCCAAAATTGCCAAATTTATATTGACCACAAGCCGTTTCGTCCACATAGGATTCATACTCTGAATAAAAAAGGCATTGAGGTGTTCTCAATGCCTTAATCTTTTGCTCTTTGATGATGCGATTACCCGATGATCCGATCATCAGATCACCGGATCTCCCGATCTGCTTACTGTCCCCGGCTTGCTGGCGGCACTATGCCGTTCATGCGCAGGTACTCCACCATCTGGCCGTATTCGTCACCGCAGTGGATGACGGCCTGGGTAGCGATGTAAATCCTGGCTGCCTGGCCGCGGCCCATGAACTGCACCGTCTCCAGCGCATTCTCAGGCGTCAGGGTTTTGGCGGCGCGGTGTCCTACTGCAAATGAATCTTTGAGGAACTGGATGATCTCCGCCTTGGTCTTCAACTCATCCGGACCGTTCGGGCCTTTAATGTTTTCTGGCATCTTGTCGCCGCTGAGTGTGCTCCAGAAGCGAAAATTTGCCGTGGCCGTGTGTTTGATGAGCACCGCGAAGGTGCGCACGTCTTTGAATGCAGCGCCCGGAATATTCAGGCTGGCGGGATTGAAGTTGAACTTGTCTTCGGGCATGGCTTCAGCGGCCTCGACCATCAGCTTTTCATAACCGCTGATCTGGCGATCCACCACCGTGGCGAAAGTTGGAGCCGGCTGGGGCGACGGCTGGGCCTGGGGCGCGCTGCCACCGCCGCTGGCAGGAGGATTACCGCCCTGCGCGAATGCAGCGGCGGCCAAGCATAACACTGTAAACAGCAGAAACATTCTGATTTGCTTCATATCGTCTCCAATGAGATTCGTGCTGATCACGATATCATGGGGCACAGATCTTTGCAGAATTGGTAGAAGCCATCTCATAAATGCGCTTAGCGCAATCGGTGGAAGAGCGGGCCTTCAGGCCCGCGTTACCGCCCGCGATAAAAAAGGGCTTTAGCCGGGTGGCAACACCGCCGCAGCATGTATGAGATGAGTTGTAAATGCAAATGCCGCATCCTCTTACTGGCGCGGCCGACTGGCTGGCGGAATGATGCCGTTCATGCGCAGGTATTCCACCATCTGGCCATAATGATCAAAACCATGGGCCACGGCAAAGGTGTTGAGGAAAAGGCGGGTGGACTTGCCTTGTCCTACGGAGACACGCTCGTCGTAGTTCTGTGCTGTCAGAGCCTTGGCGGCGCGGTGCCCGAGCGCGAAGGAGTCTTTCAGGAACTTGATGATGTCGGCCTTGGAAGTAATGGAAGCAGGGCCGTTTTCATTGCTGGTATCCACGGTAGATTTCTCGCCCAGCGCGGCAGAGAAGAATTCATAGTTGGTGGTGGCCACGTGCTTCACCTCTTCGGCAAAGGTGCGGACTCCCTTGTAATCGCTGCCCGGGATATTGAGGCTGGCCGGAGTGAAATTATATTTATCTTCAGGCATGGCCTCAGCCGCCCCCACAAACTCGCGTTCCAGAATGTTGAGCTGATTCTCGACAACCGTGCCCACCGGCACCTTATCTGCTTGCGCCTGGGCATTGTTCACGGGATTCGGCAGACCCACGGGGTTCGGATGCGTGGCTTGTGTCATGGCCAAGGTTGAAAGACTAAGAAGCAGCACAAAAGCTGTAAGTTTCAGATTTTTCATGAGCTAGATTCTCCTGGTTGATGATTGCTTTGAATTTTATTGCCTCTGCTTACTCTGTTCCTCTGCGTTGAAAAGGTTTTGCTTCCTTTGTGTCCTTAGCGTCTTTGCGGTTAAACCGAAACTCTCTCTGGTTGCAGACGATACCACAGCCCCACCGGCAACCCGCAGCACAGTGCAATAGCTGCCGCAGTCACGGCAAACGTCAATCCGCGATGTGTGGCCAGTATGCCCCACACCGTACTGCCGATAGCCAGGCCTGCCTGCAACACGAAGACATACATCGAGATCATCCGCGCCCGCACCCAAGGCGGAGCGCAGGTCTGGGCCACAAGGTTGAGGGTGGCGAGCGCAGTGATCCAGGCCAGTCCGGCAGCCGCCGCATACAGCGATGAGAGCGCCAGCCCTTGGCTTCGCACCAGACCAAACAGGGCTCCGGCAAAAATCAGGGTAGCGATGACCACCGTCCGGTCAGGAGAGAATTTGCGCCGCATGCGCGAGAGCACGACTGCGCCAAGCAACGCTCCCAGCCCGAAGAAGGCCAGCATGGCGCCATATCCGGATGCCCCGAAATCACTGGCAATCAATGGGAGCAAAGCCCAGAACGCGCTGGCAAATAGGGAAAAAGCCAAAGTGCGCAGGAGCACGGCCTGCATCTGGCGGTTCTGCCGGGCATAGTGCAGGCCTACGCGGATGGCGCCGCCAATGGTGCTGACCACCTGCGGCACTTCCCGCTCTGAGGGTTTCCAGCGGTAGAGAAACAGGATTACGCCAAAAAAAGAAATGGCATTCAACAAGAAGGTAACACCGCTTCCGGCCGCAGCAATCACCAAACCGCCAATCGCGGGTCCAACCGCGCGGGCAATGTTGAATCCTGCAGAGTTGAGCGCAACTGCAGCGGGTAAGGTGGTGGTAGGCACCAGATCGGGGGTGAGCGCCTGCCAGGCGGGATCATTCATCACCGCGCCCACGCCCAGAAGAAAGGTAAAGACCAGCAGCAGTTGCGGCGTCACCACATGAGTGACGGTGAGAATGCCCAGCACGGTCGCGGCCGCCACCATGGAGCTTTGCGTGAGCAGCAGGAACTTGCGGCGGTCTACCAGATCAGCCAGCGCGCCGGCCGGAACGGCGATGAGAAACACCGGCAAGCTCAAGGCCACCTGTACCAGGGCAACATACATGGGTGAACTGGTGAGCGAGGTCATCAGCCATCCGGTAGCGATGTTCTGCATCCAGCTTCCGGTGTAGGAAATCACTGCCGCGATCCACAGGCTGCGAAAGAGCGGTTCGCGCAATGGAGCCAGCGTCGAATATGTGGGTACAGCTTGGGCCTGGGCGGGGTTCTCCATCGGCTTAGTGGCCCTCGGAGTAGTGACGGCGGACATGGAATCTCATTGGACTGGCGCTCCAGCGATTTCGTGAGCGGGGCGCGAAGCAAAAGGCCATTCTTTCCGCCGCCAGGAACGGATCATGAAGAGGATGAGCCCTGCGACGACGATAGCAATCGCATAACGGAACTCGCGCATCCATTCCTTGCGCACAAACAGGACATAAACGAAGCCGATGATGGCCAGCAGCGCCGGCACGGGATACCACCACATCCGGAATGGCCGGGGAAATTCAGGCCGGGTGCGGCGCAGCCACAGCAGCCCGATGATCTGCAATACAAATTGCATGCTGATGCGGATGACCACCAGCGCGGCGATCACATCCACCAGCCGGAACATGCAGAAGAGGGCGGCCATGCTGCCCAGCGCCAGCAGCGAAACATGTGGAAATTGCCGCCGAGGATGGAGGCGGCCGAAGCTGCGGAAATAATTTCCATCGAGAGCAGCAGCATAGGGTACACGCGAGTAGCCCAGCATGAGCGAGAAGACCGAAGCAAAAGCGGTCCAGATGACCAGCAGGGAGATGGACTTGCCGGCCCATGGGCCGTAGACGCGCTGCATGAGCGTGGCCGCCACGTAGAAGCGGTTCTCGGTTCCTGCCGCCTGGCTCAGCTCCTGCCAGGGCAGCACGCCCAGAATGCTGATGTTCATGGTCAGGTACAACACACCTACAAGCACGATGGAATAGACAACAGCGCGGGGGATATTACGCTGCGGCTGGCTGATTTCGCCACCCAGGAAGCACACGTTGTAGTAACCCCAATAGTCATAATAAGCGACCAGCATGCCGCTGCCGAGGCCGGTAAGAAAGCCGTAGGAGAGATGAAAGGCTCCGGGCGGAAAAGTAAAAGCACGCGCGGCGCTGAAATGGGTGAGCCCGGCAACAATCACCCACAGAACGGCGGCAATCACGCCTACCCATAACAGCTTGGAGAGCTTGCCGATGATGCCGATGCGCCGGTACAGCAGAAACACGGCTACCGCGCAGCATCCCATGGCGACAATGGTTCCGTGATTGATGAGAACCCGAATCTCAAATTTGCCCAGCAGAGGAACCACGGGAGCAAAGACATGCTCCACATAGACGCGGCCAAGCGCAGGCCAGAGATAGGTGGCGTACTGGGCCACACCGAGGCATCCAGAGGCGATGGAGAGTGGGGCGCTGAAGGTGAGCTGCCACACGAACATGAAGGACATGAGACGCCCCAGGGTTCGCGCCCCGTAGCTCTCCTTTAGATATTGATACGAGCCGCCGGCCTGCGGCATGGAAGCGCCCAACTCGGACCACACCAGACCATCACAGACGGCGAAAAAGGCCCCGAGTATCCATCCCAGCATGGCCTGCGGGCCACCCATGGCGCTGACGATGAGCGGAATGGTCACGAAGGGCCCCACGCCGATCATGTCAATCATGTTCAGCGCCGTGGCTTCACGCAAGCCAATCTCGCGGGCAAGCTGTGGCTGCTGGGGATCAGGTTGATTCATTGCCTTCAGTTATGTTTTTGCCGCTGATGAACGCTGATCTTTTTCACCACAGATCAACACAGATAAACACTGATCAATGGAGAACTACTAAATCTAAAATTTGCTATCTGTGGTTATCTGTAAAATCTGTGTCATCAGTGTTAAGGTTTTGGTTTTTCAGCGTTCATCAGCGGCAAAAAATCTTATGATTTAGGTGCGTGTCCCGCGCTGATCAGGTTGACGAACAACCGCACTGCTCCGGGAACTCCGGCGGGAAGCTGGCGGAAGAAAGCATAGCCGGAATAAATATAAATTCCTTTCCCGTACTGTGCCATGAGCAGCCCGCCCTTTTGCGGCGGTTCATTCGGATCATGGCAGGAGAGCAGCGGTTTGAAATGATCGTCCCACTGCGACATGAAGTAGAGTCCGCGCTCCTGTACCCATCCATCAAAATCTTTGCCGGTGATCTTGTTGGGAAATGAGAAGACCGGGTACTGGGGGGCGAGAACGTCCACCGGCGCCTCTTCCACCGAGACGCGCTCGTTGCTCAGAGTTGCCGGATATGGTGTGTAATGCCCCTGATTGAAGATGCCGGTGCTCTGGTTGTATTGAAGGATCAGAGTTCCGCCACGGTTTGCGTAGTCGAGCAGGCGGCGGTTCTGTTCGCGAATGTCAGTACGCACATCATAGGCGCGGATGCCGGTCACAATCGTGTCATAGCGGCTGAGGTCGCCGCCCGCAAGTTCCTGCGGTGTAATCTGGGTGATATTCACGCCCAGGCTTCTCAGCACTGCGGGAATTTCATCGCCAGCGCCCATAATGTAGCCGACTTTCAGGTTGGGCGCTAGCTTTACATCCACGGCCTGTACGTTTTGCGTGGCGGGATGATAGGCGTAGAAGGAATCCAGGTCAGGCCGCGTGAGCAGCTTGAATCCTTCAGCATATTCCTTGCCGTTGTATTCCGCCTTGGCTGTGACTTCATAGGTGTTTTCATGGATGTTCTGCGGCGTGACCTGGAAGGAGTAACTGCTTACATCGCCATCGTGATCGAGATCTACGGGAATGGATGCGGGTTCGACATTCCATCCTGCAGGAACGTCGAGATGGAGTTTGGCATGCACCGGCGTCTGTGTGTTGCTGCGCACGCTTACCTCGATTCGCGATTTCGCTGCGCCTGAAACAGGAACCACCACAACAGGAGTTTCCAGCAGCACCGAAAGTGGTGGCCCAACCGCCAGCGGACGCTCCGATTGTCCACTGGCAGGATCGATGAATTTCACCTTGGCAACGGCCGTTGCGACTCCAGCGCCGCCGGGCCCGTCATACGCCGCTGTTGCATAGACGGGATACGGCGGGAGTGGCAGGGTAACAAGCTGGGGATTGCTCCAGTCTGGATAGACGGTTTCCGTTTGCTGGTTATGGCGACTCCAGTAAGGGCGGGTGTAGGCAGCATCCTCAGGCACATGGATTGTGACCTGCAGCGCAGCATTGCCGCCCGGCTCCACAGTATGCACATCCCAGTTGGCAATCTCAGTTTTCCAGCCCGGCGGACAGTGCACCTGCACTGATTGAAGCGGGATCGGCTGCTTGCCGCGATCGTAGAAATGCATGTTGAGGTTGAACGTCTGGCCGGGAGTGGCAAGCAAAAAGGTCTGCTCCATGCGTGGGAAGAAAGAAGGCCCAGCGGGGCCGCCGGGCGGATTCACGGATGCATCAAGCACGATGCCGAGAGCCTCATTCGCGGCCTGCTCGAATTCCTCTTCCTTGGTGCGCAATGAAGGCAGCACCTGGTCTTTGTTGGCCTGAGACAAAGACGAATCACCGATTTGGGCAATGAGTTTCCGGGTTTCAGCCAATCCCTCCAGTAATGGTTGGGCGCAACGGGAAGAGTCCTGCATGGAGAATGCCCTGTTTGCATCGTCTACATGTCTGGCAATCGAGACCAGCGCAGGACGCAGATACGGCGCCTTCGATTCCTCGCCGCCGAGTCTGGCTGCGAGTCCGGGCAAGGTGGTGTCCATGCCATCCATGAAATCGTTTTCGTGGGCAGGTTTATTGGGCAGGACGGAATCCAGCAGCTTGTAGTAGGCATAGCGGTGTCCGGGAGGAATGCGGATGCCGCCGGTGCCCTGCGATGTCTGATGGGCCAGACCTTCCAGCGCAAACTGCGCGTATGACATACCGAGGAATGGACTGTACTCTCCGGTATCAAACTTCACGGTGTAGTCTCCGTCAGCCACGTTGAGATCACGGGCGCGGGGCACGTTATCGTCATAGAGTTTCTTCGCCTGCCAGGGCAGCAGGCCTTCTTTGATCTGTTCAGGGAAGCGCCTGGGATCGGCGGCAGCGCGGAAGGCCTCCTGGGTGAGGATACCGGCAGCCTGATGATTGCCGTGTCCATCGCGCTCCGTGCCGGAAAAGCGGCTGGTGAGGACATCGGGCTTGAACGCGCGAATGACGCGCACCATGTCAGCCAGGGCGGCATCATGGCCGTGCCATTTATTGAAGGTCTCTTCGGCGGTTTTGGAAAAGCCGAAATCCACGACCCGGCTGAAACGCTGCTCCACGTCATAGTACTTATCGGCCTGCAGAAGCTCCAGCGTGCGCAGTACTCCCAGATCATCCGAGCTTTCTGCGCCAAACTTGTTCTGCCCGCCCTCGCCACGGTTTACGGTGAAGAGGAGCACCGTAGCGCCCTTGCCGCGCGTTTCCAGGGTCATCATGCCGCCATCTTCATCGTCCGGATGCGCGGTAGTGTGCATGATGCGGGCCGTGGTCTTGAGCTTGGTCAGCAACTGGTACAGATGGACGGCCCCGGTATCTTCCGGCAGCGGCCGCGTGTCTGACTGCGAATTCTGGATGAAACAGAAAAGAATGCAGGCAAATGCCAGTCCCTGCCTGAGTCTGGTGGATAGGAATTGCATGGGAAACATTGTATCGAATAGGCTTATCCTTCCTGTACGAGGGTGAACAGGGCAATCGCATGAAAGGCTTTTTTTCCTCCAGCTCAATAGGTTTGAGATCCAAGCCATTCTTCTAGCCCACGGCGCAAGCCGTGGGTGATGGTGAGAGAAAAAGGGGGGAGCCTGCGAAGCGGGCGGCATAGTTTTATCTCAAACAGCATTGAATCTTTTCATGCGATTGCCCTGAAGAAATGAATTTGAATACACATCACGCTTTGTGACATGATTCCTATCGTGGCAAAGCACCACAGACACTCGCACCACAAGAAAGATGAGCCAAAATCGAACTTGCGCAAGCTCGCTGTGCCGATAACTCTGATCGTCATCTTTGTGTACGCAGCGGAGTGGGCGGTCCGTATTTACAGCTCCATAAATTTGGCAGCGGGGATTGCCATTGCGGCAGCGGCAGCATCGCTCTGGATACTATACCCCCGTAAGGGTCGCTAATCACGCTCGCACTATTTCAAACTGAGACATTACCCAATGTTACGTTTTGCTAGTTCTCAGACCGAGGGAAAGTCGGAATCTGAGCAGGTACTTGGCGGAACAGAGGCAGGGTGAATAAATAATCGCAGGCATTCTCTCCGCGAAGTTCATTGATGAAGCTTTCAACAGAAGACAGCAGGGTCTTGGAGCAGTGTTTTCGTGGCGGCCTTCAACCAGTACGCACCATACGGCGGGCTTTAATTCTGCGCCAGTTGGGTCGAGGGGAAGGCTGTCGCAAGGTTGCCACTCAGGTGGGAGTGGCGGTGAGCACGGTGTATGAAGTGCGTCGGCGCTATGAAGAGTTGGGGTTGGAAGGAGCTTTGTATGACCGACCGCGGCCTGGAGGAGAGGCGCTGCTGAAGCCCCGCGAGCGGCAACAGATTATTGCCATGGTGTGTGGGGCACCACCGACGGGGCGGGCGCGGTGGACGGTGCGGTTGATTGCTGCCGAAGCAGTGCAGCGCGCCTTGGTGCCCAAGGTGGGGCGAGAAACCATACGCGTGTTGTTGCAGAATCATGACCTGCAGCCGTGGCGGGAAAAAAATGTGGTGCGTGGCGAAGTTGGATCAGCAATACATCGAGCGCATGGAAGATGTGCTGGCCGTCTATGAGAAACCGCTGAGTGCCAAGGAACCAGTGGTATGTATGGATGAAAAGGTCGTGAGTTTGCATCAGGAGGTACGCGAGCCCCAGGCGGCGCAACCGGGTCAAGTAGGGCGGAGGGATTCAGAATACAGACGTGCGGGTACCGCCAATATTTTTTGCGGAGTGGAAGCCAAAGCGGGAAAGCACTTCAAGCGGGTAACAGAGAAGCGCTCGGGGAGCCAATGGGCCAGATTTATGAAAGGTGTGGCGGATGCCTATGCGGAGGCCGACACTATTCATATGGTGCTGGACAATCTCAATATCCATGGCCGCAAGGCGCTGGTGAAGGAATATGGGGAAGAGCAAGGAGACGCTTTATGGCGGCGGTTTACGATGCACTATACGCCCAAGCATGGCAGTTGGCTGAACCAAGCCGAAATGGAAATCGGCCTATTGGCACGTCAGTGCTTAGGCAAGCGCCGCATAGGAGACATTGTGTATCTGGAACAAGAAGTATCTGCTTGGAATCAAGAGGCGAATCGCCAAGGCATTCAGATCCAATGGAAATTTGATCGTGCCAAAGCCAGAGAGAAATTTCGCTATTGTCCGATAATTACGCGGTCTGAGAACTAGGCACAACCATCAGTTCTGAAGATGCTTTACACACCAGTTCATTCTGCTCGTTCCATACGTCCGCTTCGCAATACATGATGGTGCGGCCGGCCTTGAGACAGCGGCCTTCCGCGCGAAATCTTCCCTGTACAACCGGTTTCATGTAGGCCACCTGCAGATTGATGGTAGTGGCATAAGCCTTGGGATAGAGCAGGGAAATGGCAGCCACGGCACAGGCCGAGTCGGCAATGGAAGCGAGAACTCCTCCGTGGAGAATCCCGTTTTGCAGCAGGTCGCCGCGCATGCTGGCTTCAAAAATGGCTTTGCCGGTTGAAACGTCCTTCAACTCCAGTCCCAGCGTGCGCCAGTAGGGGACGTTCTGGGACATGAATGCGAGCAAAGCCTGGATGTCGTCGGGATCCATGGCATGTAATGATACGACATGGTTTTTGATTGATTTCTCGTTCGATCAGGAATATGCCGCCCGATGGCGTGGGAAGTGGACTCTGCTGATCTTTTTTCCATTACCCACGGCTTGCGCCGTGGGCTAGAAGAATATCGCCAGCTTCGCTGGCTACCGCGCAGTGAAGCTGAAGTTAGCCTGGGCTGCCTGCTTGGCGCCTACCTTTATTTTCATGGTCTGTTCGCCGAATTTCTCGTGAACGGCGGCCAGGGTGTACTCGCCGGGAGGCAAATCTTTGATCTCGAAAGTCCCGTTATCGGCGCTCACGGCGAAGTAGGGATTCGGTATTACGTTCACGTACATCTTCATCCACGGATGCTGGTTGCACTGCACCGGCATCATCATCTCGGATTTGTGAAACGTCTTGGTAATAGGCTGGCCGTGCGGCATCTGGCTTTCATTCCACTCGCTGTTTTCCCTGGGCATGGGATGGACGTTGTGCTCGGCGTTGTCATCATTCAGCACTTTCAACGGCTGGCCCACCATGAGGCCGAGAACATGAGGCACATAGCGGCAGCCCTTCTGATCGAGTACCGCCGGTTCAGGTGAAGGCGAGAAAGAGCCCTGTGGCAGACCGTCTTTTATATAAACAAAGACATTGGCGAGTTTGCCGTTCTTTACCACCACAGCATCGGAGGTCTGTGGAGACGAAGGGCATCCGGGATCCTGAGTCATATCGAGGGGCGGTAGTTTGGGCGCGGCACCCTGGAACGAAACTGTTCCGGTAATCATACCGGCAGTGCTCTTATCCACTGTAACCGGAGGAGCAGAAGCGGGCTGGCTCGCAGGCGGTTCGGAGGAATGGGGACCGTCGGCAGGTTTGAAATTCTGGGAGTTGCAGGAAAGAAGAAATATCGTTAGCGATAATGCGCAAATGTACTTTTTCATTTTATTAAGGGAAGAGTCCCATCTTCGTGGCTTCGCTCAACTTTGGGCAGAGCAGATTCCTTCCTTCGGCTTTGCACGCTGACCTCAAGACAAGCTACCCGGTGGCTACTGCCACGCTCTCCAGGTTGGCGATCAGCGCGTCAGTAAATTCGCTGGTGCCGGCAGCGCCGCCCACATCGCGCGTGAGATGCAGCTTTTCCTTATAGGTCTTCTCCAGAGCAGCATGTACGCGATCGGCAGCTTCAGTCTCTTTTATATGACGCAGCATCAGAATGGCTGACTGCAATACTGCTGTAGGATTGGCCATGTCTTTTCCGGCAATGTCGGGCGCTGAACCGTGGACGGCCTCGAAGATGGCGCAGGTGTGCCCGAGATTCGCGCCCGGAACCAGGCCCAGACCGCCCACGAAGGCAGCGCAGAGATCAGAGATGATGTCGCCGTACAGGTTCTCCATAACCAGCACATCGTACTGGTAAGGGTTCATCACCAGTTGCATGCAGGTGTTGTCGATGATGTGCTCGCCGTAGGTGATCTCCGGATAGTCTTTAGCAATATCGCGGCAGCAGCGCAGGAACAGGCCATCACTCATCTTCATGATGTTGGCCTTGTGGATGGCATGGATACGCTTTCGCTTCTCGCGGCGGGCGAATTCGAAGGCAAATTTCGCAATTCGCAGGGAAGCCTTTTCAGTGATTACCTTCAAGGCTTCCACCACACCCGGCACAACTTCATGCTCAATGCCGGAGTACTGGCCCTCGGTGTTCTCACGCACAATCACCAGATCAACGCTGGGATAGCGGGTGGGCAGTGAAGGCAGGCTCTTGACCGGCCGGAAATTGGCATACAACTCGAACTGCTTGCGCAAAGCCACGTTGATGCTGGCGAAGCCGCCGCCAATGGGCGTGGTGATGGGCCCCTTCAAACCAATGCCGGTGCGCTCGATGGAACGCGACAACTCCTTGGGAATATATTCGCCGTACTTTTGGAATGCCTCAGACCCGGCATTGATGGTCTCCCATTCGATTTTTACTCCTGAGGCTTCCACAATGCGGACAGCCGCCCGCGTAACTTCAGGACCGATTCCATCGCCGGGGATCAAGGTAACGTTATGTGCCATTACGCTCCAACTACTTGGCGCCGGGCTTCACTTTTGCCGGCTTCTGTTTCTCTTCCTTGCTGTGCAGCAGATGCTCCAGTTCAGAGCGGAATTCATCCACGTCTTTGAAATCGCGGTAGACCGAGGCAAACCGTATGTAGGCCACTTTATCGATCTGCTTCAGTCGGTCCATGATCAGTTCGCCGATTTCGCTGGTGCTGCGCTCGCGCTCCGGAGAGTCGACGACGAACTGCTCCACGTCATTGACGATCTGCTCCATTTTGCCCATGGAGATAGGGCGCTTTTCACAGGCGCGCAGCACGCCCGCGAGGATCTTCTGCCGCTCAAATTTTTCGCGCCGCCCGTCTTTCTTTACCACCATGTAGGGGATTTCATCAATGCGCTCGTAGGTGGTGAAGCGCTTCTCACACTTCAGACACTCGCGGCGGCGGCGAATGGATTCGCCCTCTTTGCTCTCGCGCGAGTCCACCACTTTGTCATTTTCGAACCCGCAAAAAGGACACTTCATCGTTAAGGATGGACTGTATCTTTCGGATAGCAGTACTAGAGATTGTAACAAACAGCTAGCAGCTACTCGCTTCCAGCCACTCGCTGCAGCCTGAAAGCGGAATTATCCGTCTAATGTATCCACTTGTCCGGAGGGGGGGCGTTCTCCTTCGGGGCGGAGGGCAACGGGTCTGGTGACGCATCTCCCTGCGCCTCCAGTTTCTCTTCTTCCTGCACGCTCTCTTTCTCCAGATGGATGATGGAGACATGTTCGTTACGGGCGAGCAGGAGTCCCGCGGGGATGACCGACATGAAGGTGACCAGCCACAACATCATGCCGCAACTGATGGAAAGCTCCGGGGAAAGATTGAAGACGCCGCGCAGGGTGCCGATGGTTGCCAGTTGCGATCCGCCACCGACTACAGGAAGCTGCAAGATCCCGCCCACTACGCTGGCCGCCGTAAGCAGGAGAACACTTGAGAGCGTGAGCCGCTGCAGGCGATGAATCCGGTAGGCATGGGTCACGGCCACATAGGCAAAGCCGATAATCAGCCAGATCAGAAGAGAGAGGCCGCTGAGCTGAAAGAAAGATTTGAGATCCTGAACAGTGTTCAGTCCCTCGCCAAAAGCCTGTACACGATGGGCCACAGCTTTGCCGAACTTTGCCGAGATGCCGCCAAAAACTCTTTCAGCGAAGCGCGCGGCGCGGGCTGGATTCTTCCTGATGCTGAAGGCCAGCCAGGCTACCAGCGCGACTACGCACAGCAAACCGATTCCGGAAATCTCAAAGGCGCCGAAGGAGCTGATCTGCAATTTACCGATCGAGCGGGTGCCGCCTTCGGCAAATCCCGGCAGTTGTTTGAGGGTGCTGGCAGACCAGAGAATGTTGATAGCCATAATGAGCGCGAACGCGCCCATGTCAAAGATTCGTTCGACCGTCCACACCGCCACCTGCGAAGCCATGCTCAGGTTTTCTTTGCGGGCGATCAGGTACGGACGAATGAATTCTCCCGGCCTGCCCAGAAGCGCCAGACCGGTGAAGCCGATCATGGTCGAAGGAAGCAGGCGCAAGGCCTTTACCTTTTTCACGGGACGCAGAAGGATCTTCCAGCGCACCGCTCGCAGAAAATAATCCAGATAAACCAGCGCCACGCCCAGCAGCAGATAGCCTTTCTGGGTGTGTCCGGTAGCCAGCCAGAACCGGTGCCAGTCGAATTTGCGCCAAGTCCTCACCTGGAAATACACCAGCGCAGCAAGTACTGCGAGCACAAGGGCAGTGATGAGGAGTTTTTTCTTATTCATTCGCTGATTCGGCCTGAACGGTATTCTAAATTGTATTGCGGTGAGACAAACTGCCCGGCTAGTCGGCTGCCGGTGAAGACTGGGTAGTGGCGCTGGCTTGCTGCACAGGACGCTGCTTTGTCGTGCCCGACTTCGCGGTCTTGGCAGAATTCGGCTTCTTCGCGGCAGGAGCAGCAGCTTGCGCCTTTCCTGCCTTCATTTGCGCCACCTTCTTGGCGTTGAAGTCATTCACAATGCGCGCAATGTAGGCCCGCGTTTCACGGTAAGGAGGAACGCCGTGATACTGCTCCACACGATGCGCTCCGGCATTATAGGCTGCCAATGCCTTGATGGGATCGTTGTTGTACAGAGTGAGTAATGCGCTCAGGTAAGCCGTTCCGGCCTCGACATTGGCCTTGGGATCAAAGGGATCACTTACACCCAGCTTGGCTGCCGTGCCGGGCATGAGCTGCATCAGCCCCTGTGCGCCTTTGGGCGAGACCGCCCGTGGATGGAAATTGCTCTCCGCCTTGATTACGCTGTTGATGAAATCGGGATCGATCTGGCGCTTGCTGCTGGCATCGCGCACTACCTGGTCGAGGTCAACCTTGGCCGGAACTGCCGGCTGGGTTGTGGTCGCGATGATTGGAGCGGGGGCTTGGGCCGAAACCGGCTCAGGCGCAGGCGTCTCGTCTTTTTCGAAGGCAGCAACGGAGTCCGTCTGGACGTCCACGTAGCTGGAGCTATCCTGCCCCATATAGAGACGGGTCACACTGCCAATTTCCTCCTTATGATGGAACGAGATACGGAAATCGTTCCGGAGCACAGCCACTTCCGCCCCCAAGGCAGAAAGCTGGGTTCCCATCACCAGCAGGAGGATCGCTAATAGCTTGAAACTTCTCATTCAGGTGTTCTGTCTATTAGACCTCAATTGGTGGCTGAAAACCAGCCCCAAATAGCTGCTCCAGGGCAGCAGCTACTCCACTTTCAGCATTGCTGGCCGTAACCTTCCAGCCGCTCTGCCGTAGTTCTTCAGATGCATTTCCCATGATCACGGGAAGCCCTGCGTATTCAAGCATTTCCAAGTCGTTGTAATTGTCGCCAATGGCCATGATCTGCTCCCGCGGGATGCCCTGCTGCTCAGCCCAGCGGCGCAAGGCGTGGCCTTTGGAACAGTCGCGGTTCAGGACGTCCAAAATGCAGAGGTCACGGTAGTCATACTGGGTGCGCAGTATGGTGATTTCGTCAAGAAAATTGGCTTGCCTGAGGCGCTCCTGGGCGGCAATCATCCGCTCCACGGTGCCGCAATACATGGCCTGAATGGGATCTTCCACCAGCGCATTCTCCAGAGGCGAGACATACCGGATATAAGCGGCATTGCTTTCGATCCAGCGGGAGATGCTGCGGGTCAGCTCGTCGACCCGCTCCAGCACCAGCGCATCGTGACCGGGACGATCAAAAGTGATGACCGCATTGCCGCGGAAATCCTCCATGTGGCCGATCAGTTTTACTGCGGTGCTGGCCGGGAGACGGTCAGTGTAGAAAGTCTCTCCTGCGCTGGAACGTATCAGGGCGCCATTGGAACTGATGAGCCAGACAGGTATGCCAAGCTCCTGGGCCACAGGCAGGGCGTAATCGTGGCGGCGTCCGGTGGCCAGAATGATTTCAATGCCATTGGCATGGGCGTTTTGCAGGGCGGAGAGGTTGCGCGCCGATATCCGGAACTGCGGGTCAAGCAAGGTGCCGTCAATATCGATGGCAATCAGGCGAACAGGCGGGCTCACTGAAAGATTGTAGATGAAGATTACATCTCAGTTAAATGTGCTTCGGGAACACGGAAAGACGCCTTTGATATTCTCAGGATTTCGAATGCAAATCTGGATACGCCGCTCCTGACTCAAGCGATGCCCTCTTTGGGCAGGAGCACGATCTTGCCTATCACGCCTCCCTTCCCGAGCAAGTCGTGCGCTTGTCTTGCCTCGGCAAGAGGGAATCGCTGCGCGACTAGCGGCTTGATCTTCTTTCTGTTGAAGAAGGTCAAACAGTGCGATCAGATCCTGTCGAAACCATGCCGGTTTCAAGCGTTTAAGTGTCTGGATGCTGTAGGGGACCACCCGCTTGCGGCCCGGGAAAAACCAGCCGCCGGCGATGTACAACCCGAAAATTGCGATGGCACGATAACGATGACGACGACCACCACCACCTGAAGCCAACCGCCCTCCACGGAGCGAACCCGTCAGGCCATAGGCCACGACCCTCCCGCCGGGACGGAGCGCCTTGCGGGAACGCCAGATATGGGCGCCGCCGATGCTGTCAAAGACGACGTCTACACCCTTACTCGTGAGGCGGTGAATTTCTTCCACGAAGTCCTGCTGCTGGTAATCAACTGGGATGCCGCCCAACGCGGAAACGGCGGACGCGCCTCGCGATGAACAGGTGCCGTACATCTCTAGTGCTCTGACCGCGTGATTGTGGAACCCAGAGAGGTACTTGGCGGAAGGGAGCCGAGGAATAGTAAATAGAAACAGGCGCTCTCTCCGCGAAGTACAAATGCAGCTTACCGCAAAAGACAGTCAGAAGTTGGAAGCTTGTTTAAAAGGCGGCATGCAGCCGGTGCGAACCGTGCGGCGTGCTTTAGTCCTG
>QHVI01000102.1 GCA_003223515.1 Candidatus Angelobacter sp. Gp1-AA117 | reverse complement strand
AGTGATGTCTACGCTCCCTTACCGAAGTGGAGACGACACGCCCGCCGCCCCTCTTGCTTGGACTTAATCACCTTGCTTAGAAAAGAGATGGTGGAACACCCGGAACTCCTTCGTCCGCTGGGCATTGAGCTTACAGATCGCTCCCTAGCCGCTGCCGCAGCGGCCTAAAAATGTAGAAACTCCAGAGTCCGGCTTTAGCCGGACGGCTGAACTGTGACACCCTTAGATTCCCAATGTGACCAGCCTTGGCCGGTAATGCGCAATCACCCAGTTGCGCCGATGCCGCCACTTCAAGAGAAAGAAGGCGCACATCTGTCTCAGAAATTGCTCTGCCTCTGCCCGTTCCCGGCGTAAGGTAGGCTTTGTCGGCTGCGCGTCAGCGCAATACCAGAGATCGTGCGCCGACTCTTCAAGTCCTAGCCTTTCAATCGTTCTGCAGATTTCGCAGTTCATGGCCGTTTCTCTTCACTTGCTCTTAAGTAGGAACCCTTAAGCCGAAAAAGAGTTGTGCAGCTCTGGATTTTTCGATCTTTACACATTTTTACCAGAGAGAGCTATTCCCACAGCCGTTGCCACCAGCTTTTTTTCTTCTGGGCTTCGTCGTCAAAGAGAGATTCGTCGATGAGGCCAAGGAATCCTCCAGCACGCTTGCCTGCGGGAATCACAGGCCCTTCCGGGGGATCGGGAATGCGGTTCCAGCGGAAAACGGCGACTGCTACCTGGTTATGGCGAGAGGATGGCAGCACTGCGACGATGGCCTCCCGGTCTTCGAGCAGATACTCCATCATGTTATTTCCAGGGCGCTGAAAGATAGTTTGATTGGGCAATTGCGAGCGCAGGGCAGTGGAGGTCTCCTGATCAAAAGTGACCCAGTGTGGCATGGCGGTTTGTCCTGAAACAGAATTTCAGACGAAGTGGCATTATGTAAGATGCAGCTCTGGACACAAATGTTTGACGGCTGCAAGCCCTTTCATGTAGTCTCCGGCTTCGCAATCATAAACTCTAACTGGAGATACAGATGTCCGACTTCCAGCCCAAAATCTCCCGCCGCAAGTTTGCGGTGGGGGCAGCGGTGGCTGCCGCAGGCGTTTTGCTGCCCGGCGCTGAGGTTGACGCGCAGAGTTCTTCGACCGCGCAGCAGCCCTCTTCTTCAACCCGGCTCTCGCCTGACGCGCAGGCGGAAGTGGACGCCAAAGTAAAAGAGATTTTCCGCAAATATGGCAAGCGCCTGAGTGATGAGCAGAAGGCAGACATCCGCAAGGTGATGGGGGAAACCCAGAGCGGCCTCGAGAAGATGCGTGCCTATGCGCTCGAAAACTCAGACCAGCCGGCGGCAGTGCTGAAATTCACTGAAGGGGAGAAGAGCAATGCCCGCACTCAGTGATGATGTTCTGTATCTGCCGGTGACCGAGCTTGCGCGGCGCATCCGCCTGAAGCAGCTTTCTCCGGTGAAGCTCACGGAAAATTACCTGGAGCGCAGCCGCACGATTGGAGCGAAGCTGAATGCTTATACAATGCTTACGCCCGATCTGGCCATGGAGCAGGCTCACACTGCGGAGAAGGAAATTGCTGCGGGGAAATATCGAGGGCCGCTGCATGGCATTCCCTACGCTGCTAAAGATCTGCTGGCGGTGAAAGGATATCCCACGACCTGGGGAGCGCGGCCCTATGCACAACAAACGTTTGATTATGATGCCACGGTAATCCGCAAACTGGAAAATGCCGGCGCCATCCTGATTGGCAAGGCAGCGATGATCGAGTTGGCTGGCGGACTCGGATACCGGTATGCCTCCGCCTCAGGCAGCGGCGCTGTGAAAAATCCATGGAATCAGGATTACTGGACGTGCGGGTCATCGAGCGGTTCAGGCGCGATAGTAAGCGCAGGTCTGGCGGCGTTTGCGATTGGAACGGAAACTTGGGGATCGATCCTGTGTCCCTCAGGATTTTGCGGCATCTCAGGCTTGCGGCCAACCTATGGACGCGTGAGCCGCGGCGGGGCCATGGCATTGTCATACTCCATGGACAAGATAGGCCCCATGGCGCGCAGTGCCGATGACTGTGATCTCATCCTGAAAGTGATTGCCGGGCATGATCGCGACGATGCAGGATCGCTGCCCGAATCACTGGCGAAATATGCTGGCGCAGGAGAGCCAATGCGTCCGCTGAAGATTGGCTGGATCGCCAACCAGTGGAAAGAGATTGCTCCGGATGTAAACAAAAACACCATGGCAGCACGGGAAGTGCTGGAGAAGAACAAGGCGTTTCAGCTAAGCACCATCACCCTTCCAGAGGGACCGTGGGAGATTGCAGCGGGAACGATTGTTTCCGTGGAAGGAGCAGCCGCATTTCGCGATCTGATTCAATCAGGCCGCGTAGCGGACCTGAATGATCCGCTGGGAAAGATTGGCGGATACATGAATGAGGCAATCAGTGCTTCCGACTTCATGACGGCGCAGCGTGTCCGCAGAATTATCCAGAAGAAGATGGACGAGATATTTACCAGAGTTGATCTTCTGGCGACTGCGTCGCTGCCGGTGACTGCATCCAAACTGGATGCCAATCTCGATGATGCTCTCACCTTCGCTGATCCCATTGGTGGAATCGGGAACATCTGCGGGCTGCCGGCCATCAGCATACCATGTGGGTTGGGAAAGAATGATCTGCCTACAGGCATTCAGTTTCTGGCGCGCCCGCTGGACGACGCAAAAGTAGTGCAGGCGGCGAGAATCTTTCAGCGCCAGACGGACTGGCACAAACGGCGGCCGAAACTCAGCTAATGCGAAGACCTTATCATGGGTGGCAGACAACACTGATTGTGCAGATAGCCGCTTGAGAGGTGGCCTTTTCGTGAGTGCAAATCAAATGTGGATTATGAAATACTATAGGTCAGGAAACGCATTTGTATCCGCCTCTATACGAATCAACCGGCAGCTCTGGACAACCAAAGCGCCCAAAATTGCTATCGGATAGACAATATCTTTGTCTCTGGGAGTACTTCCTGCGATCAGGGTCCTAATGTCTGCCGCATCGTTCAACGGTACAAGCTGTGATCCTGAGTCGTTGCGGCAATCCATCCAGCGGCATGTGCGCTACACCCTTGCGCGTCCCCCGGCAGCACTGAATCCTCTGGAACTCCTCAAGCCTGTTTCTCTCACGGTGCGTGATTGCCTGATTGACCGCCTGCTGGCTACCGAACAGATCTACCAGCAGCGCGATGTAAAGCGTCTCTACTACCTTTCCCTGGAATTCCTGATGGGGCGCTGGCTTAGTGACAACCTCTGCAACCTTCGGCTGTATGACCAGTGCCGCGCGATCCTGAATGAAGATTACGGCGTGGTGCTGGAAGACGTGCTGGAAGTGGAGCCGGATGCAGGTCTTGGCAACGGCGGCTTGGGAAGACTGGCTGCATGTTTCCTGGAGTCGCTGGCCACCATGGGCATGCCGGGCTTCGGTTACGGCATTGATTACGAATACGGCATGTTCAAGCAGGAGATCGTTGCCGGGCACCAGCGCGAGAAGCCTGATCTGTGGAAAGCCGAAGGCACGCCGTTTTATATTGACCGGACGCATGAGGTGTGCCAGATCCCTCTGTATGGCCGCATCGATTACACACGCGATTCCGAAGGCAACCGCGTAGGACGCTGGACCGACTACAAGGTCGTCGTCGGTGTTCCCAATGATATGCCAGTGGCGGGTTATGGCGGGCAAACGGTAAATTACCTGCGCCTGTTTACCGCGCGCGCCTCGCAGGATTTTGATATAGAGATTTTCAATCGCGGCGATTACATACGCGCCGTGGAGCAGAAGATTGCGTCAGAGAACATCTCGCGCGTGCTGTATCCTTCTGACTCGGTACTGTCAGGCAAAGAACTTCGCCTCATTCAGGAATACTTCCTCGTCTCCTGCTCTCTGCATGACATCATGCGCCGATACCTGCTCAAGCACAACAACTTTGACGATTTTCCCTCGAAAGTTGCGGTGCAGATGAATGACACGCATCCCAGCCTGAGCGTGGCTGAGATGATGCGGCGGCTGGTGGATCACTATCATATCGAGTGGGACCGCGCCTGGGAAATTACTGAGGCGACTCTCGGCTACACCAACCACACGTTGCTGCCGGAGGCGCTGGAGAAATGGCCGGTGCCGCTGATGGAACGCGTGCTGCCACGCCACATGGAGATCATTTTTGGTATCAATCACCAGTTCCTGCGCACGGTAGCGCGGCGCTGGCCGGTAGATGCCGAGCGGCAACGCCGCATGTCGATCATCGAAGAAGGGCCGGAAAAACAGGTGCGCATGGCGCATCTGGCGATCATCGGCAGCCATGCGATCAACGGCGTTTCCAAGCTGCACACCGAACTGCTGAAGAATTCACTGGTGCCGGATTTTGCGCACCTGTGGCCGGAGCGCTTCAGCAACAAAACCAATGGAGTTGCGCCGCGCCGCTGGATTCTGAAAGCCAATCCCCGGCTGGCACACTTGCTGACCAGCACCGTGGGTGAACGCTGGATCACCGACTTGCAGCACGTACAGGAGATTGAACGATATTCCTCAGACCCGGCGTTTCAGAAAGATTTCCTGGAGATCAAGCGCGAGAACAAGCGCAAGCTGGCGCGTGAGGTATGGAAGACCACGGCGGTGCAGATCGATCCTGATTCCATGTTTGACGTGCAGGTGAAGCGTATCCATGAGTACAAGCGGCAATTGCTGAATGTGATGCGCATCATCCACGAATACCTGAGCGTGGTGGAAGATGGCGTTGATTTGAAAGTGCCGCGCACCTACATCTTTGCCGGGAAAGCCGCGCCGGGATACTGGGCGGCCAAGCAGATCATCAAGCTCATCAACAACGTGGCCCAGGTGGTGAACTCCGATCCGCGGGTGAAAGAAAAGATCAAGGTGGTTTTCGTTCCCGACTACCGCGTGTCGCTGGCCGAAATCATCATGCCGGCCGCCGATCTTAGCGAGCAGATTTCAACCGCAGGCATGGAGGCCTCCGGCACCGGCAACATGAAGCTGGCCATGAATGGCGCGCTCACATTGGGCACGCTCGATGGCGCGAATATCGAGATCATGGGAGAGGTGGGCGAGCCGAACATCTACATCTTCGGGCTTACACCCGACGATGTGCGCTGGTACAAGGAGCATGGTTCGTATAATCCGCGTGACTTGTACAACGAAAACCCGATGCTTCGCCGCGTAATGGACAGCCTGGCAACCGACCGGTTCTGTCCGGAAGAGCAGGGGCTTTTCCGCTGGATCGTGGATGAGATTCTCGATCGTGGCGACCGCTATTTCCATATGGCTGATCTGCCTTCCTACATTGAAGCCAGCCACCGCGTAGAAAAGGATTATCTGGAGGCTGCCACGTGGGCTCGCAAGGCCATCCTGAATGTAGGTCGCGTAGGAACATTCTCCAGCGACCGCACCATCCGCGAATATGCGCGGGATATCTGGGGCATTAAGTCAATCGTTTCACCACCAGAAACAACTTCTGATTCCACCAGGGAACACTTGAGCGCTGAAGTCTCGCGGTAAACAACTTCTGTGGAGCGCAGCCGCCCCCCGGCTAATGCCACTTACTTTAGCTTCGAGTGCTCATCCAGTTTGGGAGCCGAGGGCGTGAAGGTCACCATGAGCCAAGCGCCGGAGGCGCGTAATTATTGAGCCCACGTCGGCAGACGTGGGTAAAGGGTGGAGATAAGCCAGAGCCCCGTAGGGGCGACACAGCTTTTACGCACGCTATGTGAGTGACATTAGCCGCCCCCCGGCTGCGCTGAAGGATGCTTCACAAGGGATTGTCACAGTTTCGGATTCAAATGTCCCGATTCTCGGATTAACCCGATCTCAAGCCGCCCCTGTGTTACACTAAGAGTGTCTTCCAGAGAAGTCCTTCTCTGATGTTTCCCATAAAGGGCGCGTAGCTCAACTGGCAGAGCAACTGACTCTTAATCAGTAGGTTGAAGGTTCGATTCCTTCCGCGCTCACCACTAACCCACTCATTAAGCACCAGTTACCTCTTGCTGTTCTTTCGGCTCCGGAAGCGCTGTTTTCTCCGTGTGCCCAATTTTGTGCCCACCCAGCCGGGACATGGCCGATAAGACCGCATCTTCGGACGGATGAACATAGCGCTGGGAGATTGCGATATTCGAATGCCCCGCAATCCTCGCCAGCGTCCAAGCGTCACAGCCCGATTCTCCGAGCCGGGTCAGGAATGTGTGCCGGAACGAGTAAATGACGAACGGGCGAACCTTGGAAGCTGTTAAGGCCTTCTGGTGCTGGACTCTCAGCGTGTCGTGCTCCATGTGGCCGCTGCGGGTATTCGCAGGCCATACCCAGCCCACAACTGGCTTGCCAGCGCCTTCCCAGCGCAATGCCAACACTGTTCTGACGCGAGGCGTCATTGGCAGGAGCCGCCGAGCGGCTTTCGTCTTTCCTCGGGTAATCAGGATCGTTCCATGCCGTCCCGCATCCCAATTCACGTTTTCCCAAGTCAGGTGATGACACTCCTCGGGACGCATCCCGGTATCGAGCAGGACAGTGGCCACGTCATGCAGCAAGGGAGAGGCTTTCTCAAGATACTTCTGTTCGTCTTTGGGAGTAATGACTCGTTCACGATGGTTTTCGCCAGCCAGGAATTTAATTTTAGGTGCGTTCGGAATCTCGCCCCATTCCACGGCCAAGCGCAGGACGCGACGGAGAGCCCGCAAGGTGCTGTTAATCGTGCTCACCTGCCATTCGTCAGCTTGCTTGAACGCTGCAAAATCCGCTGCCCGTTCATTGCCAATCTCATCCAACTTCAGATTGGCAAGCTTCTTGTAACTCCTGAGCGCCTTCAGCCCGAAGCAGTACCAGAGCCATGTCTTAGGGGCTGGCTTGAGAAACGTGGCTTTTGCCCACGGCTCGATTCGGTCTTTGCAGAATTCCTCCAGTGTTGGGACCCTCTTCTTTTCCCTGATTCCGACTAGCCCCTGGGCCAGCGCAGTACGGTGAGCCGATTCCATATTGCGCGCTATCCTGTCGTTCCCCTGTTTCGTGGATTCACGGATGAGTTTTCCGTCCCACATGAATTTGTACCAATAGAATTTTCCTCAGAATTTTCCTCGTTTGAAAATGGACATTCGTCTCCTTTCGTCACTTCACCTTTCCTGAATTTTTGAGGCGGTAATATTTCCGCATGTACTTGCGGCGTTTCGTTTTGAATTTCTCTGTTTTCTCATACACGCGGCGGCGGCACGTAGACGAGCAGGAACGCTGATGCGCGAATCGAGCAAAGTACCACTTGCCGCAATCACACTGGCGGAGGCGATCCAGAAGCCCACGTCGTGCAAGCTCAATAATGCTGTGGGCTGCTACTGATTCACCTGCCGGCCTTATTCCGCAAACAGCATCCTCAATCTCCCATTCATTTCCCCAAACGCCTGTGGTGAATGCTGGGTATGTAATGTAGTCTTTGAGTCGATTGTAGAGTTCAGTATCTAATTCATCAAAGCCGTCCGGCGCAGGGAAACCGCTAAAGCCTGCATTAGGCCAATTGAAATCGGGGGGCACACTTCCCACTAGTGCGATCATCTCTTGCAAGCATCCCAGCAAATCCTGAATACGTTGGCGGGAAGCCTTCGAATTGTGATTCTCGCGGTCCCCGTTGAGCCAGCACGTAACTCGAATGCCGACATCTGCGCCTTCATAGACACGTGAAGGAGGACTTTCAACAGCCCATTCTCTTCCCGGCGGCAGTGGAGGACGTGAAGTATCTAACGTATGCCTATGTTGTTTAGACATGCGTTAAAAAGTATTACTTTATTCTCTCTTAGTCAAGGCCCAATTGGTTTGCACTTACTTGCAGAGGTGAATATGGACGCATTGCTTTCGGTGGCAGAGGCTGCCAAGCGGCTTGGAGGAATAAGCAAATGGACTGTTCATTCCTGGTTATCGAAAGGCCGTTTGCAGCGTACAAAGGTCGGCGGGCGGACCATGATCCGCGAAAGCGAACTGGCCAAGATTATTGAGGATGGTGGCAAATCTGCCGCGCCGCGCCGGAGGACGACCAAGGCTAGCCAAAAGCGCTAGAACAGCCTGTTTTAGAGTCATCCAAATCGTTGCGACGTGCAGCTCGCTGCACGAAAGGTGCCAACCTGTCCACGCCAACACGAAGATGAGAAAAGGGCTCCCGAGCCACCGCCGGATCAAAATCCATCGCAGCTACGTGGTAGAAGAGATTGCCGGTCTGCTCGGTGTTCATAAGAATACCGTGCGTCAATGGGTCAAAAGTGGTCTGTCACCCTGCGATGATAGACGGCCGATTTTAATCCAGGGACGTGATCTAGTCTCATTTCTTCAGGCTCGCCGAGCACGAAACAAACGACATTGCCGACCGGGTGAAATGTACTGCGTCCGGTGTCGCGCCCCGAAATTGCCTGCTGGTGACATGGCGGAATATCAATGGCTTACTGAGAAGTGTGGAAACCTTATCGGGATCTGCCCAGATTGTCTTTCCATGATGAACCGCCGCGTCAGCGTCTCCAAGTTGGCCCTGGTTTGTGGAAGATTGGAGATCACGCTTCCGCAAGCACTGCAACGTGTAAGCGAGAGTATTCACTCTACCGTAAACAGTGACTTGAGAGAGGAGACCCAGAGCCGTGCAAACGCACAATGCCAATAACGAAAGAATTAAGCGTAAATACTTCGCTTATCTGAAGGAAGCCAAGCGTCAAAGCGAGGCAACGGTGGATGCCTCAGCCAAGGCTCTTAACCGGTTTGAGCTCTATACCAAGTATTGAGACTTCAACGCATTTCATGTTCAACAGGCGATTGCCTTCAAGAATCACCTTGCCTCCCAGAAGGGTTGCCGGTCGGGGGAGAAACTGAGTAAGGCGACCCTTTACGCGACGCTAATGCAGCTTAAACGATTCTTCCAATGGCTCTCGCTGCAACCTGGCTACAAATCCCGCCTCCAGTATTCCGATGCTGAGTATTTCAACCTTTCTGACAAGGCTACACGCATCGCAACGGCTCAGCGCATACAAAAGGTTCCGACCATCGAGCAGATCAAGCATGTTGTGCTCACAATGGCGGCCCGCATGGATATTGAGCGCCGTAACCGTGCTCTGTTGGCCTTCACAGTCCTGACGGGAGCACGGGATAGTGCCATTGCCTCCATGAAGCTGAAGCATGTCGATCTCATCGAGAATAGGGTCTATCAGGATGCGAGGGAAGTGAACACCAAATTCAGCAAGACCTTCCATACCTACTTCTTTCCGGTGGGCGATGAAATCCGCGGCATTGTGGCGGAGTGGGTAAAGTATCTCCGTGAAGAATTGCTATGGGGCAATGATGACCCCCTCTTCCCGGCAACGTGCATTGCTATAGGGGCAACTCGCGAATTTGAAGCCTCTGGCTTGAAAAAGGCGCACTGGAGTAGTGCTTCGCCCATCCGTACGATATTCCGTGACGCCTTCCTCAACGCCGGGCTCCCGTACTTCAACCCCCACAGCTTTCGAGCAACGCTTGTCCGACTCGGCGAGGAAGTCTGTAAGTCCCCCGAGGAATTCAAGGCTTGGAGTCAGAACCTGGGACACGAAAAGGTTTTGACGACGTTTACAAGCTATGGAACAGTTGCTTGTCAGCGCCAGGGAGAAATTATGCGGGATTTGGCAACCGGACAACGGTCGGTCCAATCAGATGCACATGAAATTGCGGAGGCGCTGTTCAGGAAATTCCGCGATTCTGGTATGGAGATACAGCTTAAATGAAGGCAACAGCTTGCGTCCGAACTGTCCAGCTAGTGAATCCAGCATCCTATTTTTTGTAACTGTGATAATGAACCTTAGCGAGATGCCTCTCTACGCGCGTCCTCAATTGCTCTCCTGCAAGAATCCAAATCCTGAATATCTGTTCACATCCGCCGATGGTCGAGATCACCGAAAGAATGAGATTTTATTTTTCCTAGTGGTTCAAATTGCGCCGGGAAGGGCCGAGAGGCCGCTACAGAGGCTCCCCATGCTCTTGGGGATAGCCTAGTAGAGTAGTGTAAGGCTTTCCTAAGCCACGGCTAGCTAGAGTAGGCCTAAAGAAGGCTATAGTAGAGGTAGGCTATGGATAGAGTAGAGTAGGGTAGGATATGTGGTAAATGCGACGCGGGCACCGAATTTAATTTCGAAATTTGTGAATCGATTGATACTGCAGGCGTATCATTTACAGCATGAAGACTGAATGGATTTTGCATGGCACGCAGTTGTCGCGTTGCTGTAAAAAGAAAACTCTGTTGGTTCGCAGCAGAAAGGGCGGTCTCGTTTCCCAGGATTGCTTGAGCTGCGGCAATTCAGCTTATATCCGTCTGGAAAATCTACCAGAGATGAATTGCGAATCTTGCGGAAGTCCTTTGGTTGCGAGGTATGGTGAACTGTCTAATTATTACTATTGCTGCGACGGCTGCGGTCGCTCTTGGAAACTCGCGGACAATTTGCCACCATGGTCTGATTTGTTTGCATATTCTGGGCTTGCTGCTTATGGCGATGAGATTACGACGAGGGAAAGATGACAGACCAAAAAGAGCTTTCGGAAACTCCAAGGGGAGTTTTCCATAGTTCATTCTTCATCGTCGGAAGTGCCCCACTTTTCAGGTGGTATCGTGTTGGCATCAATGATTGCTTCCGCAAGCTGATCTTTTGTTAAACCGCGAACGGTACTTAGGTCAACCCCCCGTAATATTGTTCCCGTGAGCTTTGCCTTAGTGAATCTGGCTTCCGTGAGAGTCGCCGGTGGAAATGGAGGCTGGCCAAGTTCAATGTAACGGCGTCCGAAATCGGAATGACTGAGATCACATCCATAAAAATCTGTTCGAGTAAGATTTGCGTGAAGGAACCAACTATCGATATAAGCTGCATTTACAAAATTCGCACCGATTGCAGAGCAATTTGTAAATGCTACATCTTTACCGCTGCAAAATGAAAGGCTAGCCTTAGTAAGGTTGGCACCTGCAAAAGTAGTATTGTCTAAACTGGAGTAATAAAGCATCACGCCCCGGAGATCCTGTCCAGCCATATCTGCATGATTTAGTCCGCTGTGATATAGGTCAAGCTTTTTGGTCTCTTCCTCAATACCAGGGCGGCGTCCTAATACCGAGATGGCTGATTGGACGTCGGCACCGATAGGGTCTTTGCTGGGTTCGTTATGCCCTACCCTCGTATGTTCACGAACAAAAGTTGCCAGCACATCGACAATTGTTTCTCGATCTGGTTGGGAATCGTGCATTATGCGTTCGAGTGCATAGATTCCACCTATGCGGACATCTCTGTTGTCATGACCGAGTTGTTCGATGGCTTTTGAATACCGGTCGGTGATATGCCCTTCTCTTGTTAATCGGAAACCGCGTGCAGTGAAGTAAAGGCCAGCAATGAGCACCAGACCGCCAAGTAGCTGAATTATTGCAGTTCTAATAGCGGCTTCAGCATCAAGTTGTTCCTTGGGAGTGAGCGGTAAGCGACGCAATTTTATTATGAGTTGGGGGACGACCATCACAGCCGCAATTATGCAAACTACGCCTGCGATCATGAAGACAGGCGACCATCGAGTAAAAATGCTAGGTTTCTCGGGTAGACGAGCAATCCGCACTGTTGGCATACGGATTACTGTAAAGTCATCTTTGTCAAAATGCAGCAACAAAGTTATCTTCGTCACGATTATTGATGCTGTGGTCGTGGGATAACGATGGTTGATGTTGTCGGGGCAAGGCTTACGGGCGTCGTACTGGCTCGGAGAGTGCGACTAGCTGTTCAAGCTGGTTGATAAGCGTTTGGATTTGACCAGGGCTGAGTTGGGACGTATCCACATTTACCGTCTGGGCGTTGTGAAAGGGTCTGTTGTGATGAGGTGTTCCGTTTGGAGAATGAGTTCGCCGGACGTTCACAGCACCATGACAGTCCGTACAGCCGAGCATCGTTGAATAGATTCGACACCATCCAATCAGAGAATCAGTTGACACAACAGGCATCTATCTGGAACAATTACTCCGAAATGCCCAAGTACTCCACGCATCAAGTCGCCAAAAAACTTGGAATCGGTATCGCCACGCTCACCCGCTACATTCAGAGCAAGAAGATTCCCGCACCCAAAACCACGATAGTAGGAGCAATGCGGGTTCGTTTGTGGAGTGATGCCGAAGTAGAGCGAGTCCGGGCCTTGCTGCCGAAGATCGCCAACGGCAGAAAGACCCGGTATTCAAAACTGAAGAAAGAGAAACCAGCACCCAAAAGGTCAAAACGATAACCAGCGGGTAACGCCCGGTGTATCAGACCGAGCGCACCCTAACCAAATTCACCTGACTGGCAGGTAAACATGGCTTCTAAGAAGTTAAATGCTACATCCATTGGGCGCAACTCTGCCGCCCGCGCCGCAACCCCTTCAATCCCTCTTCTCACGGATGAGGGAATCGAACCAATCAGGCCCATCCAACTCCAACCCGTAGAATCCAGCGTCTATCAACTCCTGTACGAACTGAACGCCGGATTCGAGAATGTCATTCGCCACTTTGCTGCATTAGAACAGGTGGAATACCTATGGGATGACAATCTGAACGCAACCCGCAATCTGATTTGCCGTGTTCAGGCGGAAGTGAACTTTCATGTTTTGGAACCCATTTCCGAAAGGGAGCTAAGCAACTCCACATGGTATGACCGTCTCTGTCTGGAATGGGAAAAGCAGATTGAAGATCCGGACGACGTTCTGATAGAGGCAGAGCGCATAAAGCAGGAACGGGGACTCAGCGAAAGCAAGGGAGCAAAGAAACCAGCAGGATGATTCCGCAGTACGTTGCCCGTAGTACTTCAAGCCCGTCGATGTCGGCGGGCTTTTTGATTTCGGAGAAGGGGTGTTCTATTGTGATTATTGGCTAACATTCTCAGCACAGAAAGCATTGCTTCGATGTAACGCGTCACGAACGGCACGGGAACTTCCCTGTTACGGTTATATGCCCAAATGAGCCGTTATGATCGGGCCAAACTTGTCCCATAGCCCAGTGAGGTGATGCGCAGTGGCGATTGCGCCAGGGATCCATGCCACTAATGCCTTAAGTGTGCCCGTTGACCTTTCCTCAGGTTTTTTCGCGCCTTGTTCCGCGATAGTTGAAAGGGCTTCCACGACTTCCGTTTTTTGAGCGTCAGCCAGAGTTGCAGACACGACCCCTTCTGTAAATTCCTGGAGCGCATGGACAAACTCGCTTTGCGACTCGCCCCCCTTTGATATCTGCTGTAAAGATGCGTTAATCGCCCCAATCTGGGAACCCAAATTCAGATTCGCAATGCTGCTGTTTTCAATATGAATTATTGGCTTATTCATTCGCAAATCCTCATCGAACTCCGGAAAAGGACGAATATCACAGCCGACGACCTGCAAAATCTCTCCGGTTTTTTGGTCTTGAAGATCGTGGACGAATTCGCCCATCGGGCCCGGGACATTGCTCACGGATTTCACGATTCCTGAGCGGTTCGCCATTCCGAACAATACACGGCGACCGACTGAGTAACGTGATGGGATCTTGCCCATAGATATTTCCTCGCAGATATTCTTGGCAGGGCTTCGTTCTCTTGCACCATGATCTCCAGATCACGATGTAAGTTTGCTGACACAGCATACATCCGCTGTGCGGCTTCGGAGCTTGCATGTTCTTGGCATGTTAACTTGTAGATGCTACCTGAAACTTGCCCTTAGGCCAATTCCGAGCCATGCGACTTTTTTCTTGCCTTTTTCCGACTGCGGGATTTACAGGTTTGATTACTCGTACTGGTCAAGCAACACGAAGGGCCTAAACAACTTTGGCTTCCTCAGGGTATACTCGCTCGTTATGGATAGAATGGACTGGCCCCCGGATTGCCCTCCAGAAGATGCTGACGCCTTACCCCTAAAGGGCTACAGGGTCGTTAGCGAATGCCCACCCGTTGCATCTGATTTTATGAGCTGGGTTGAAGAAGGGAAAAAAATTGTGAAGGGACGCGAATGTCAATGCCACGGGGTGTCTCTTTTTCTTGATCTTAGGGATGCGCAACACCATATTGCTCTGTGGGGAACGAAGGGACGTATTGCTGAAGGCGATATACCTCATACAAGCGGAAAGGCAAAGAGGACTCCTTCAAAGTTCCCATCACACTTTACATGGTGGCCAAATGATGCAGTAAACCGTAAGCAGTTCTTCAAGTGCTTGGATGTTTGATATTGCCAAATTCGGAGCTGAAAGCGTTTTGCCCCTGGACGTGTTAAAACCCGAACAGGTGCTCTACGATTTCGACGGTCCAAGGATTTATACCGTCAAATCTGATTTGGGCCTGCTACTTGTTTATGTTGTCGAGGATGAAAAGGATTTTCAGGTTGCCCTCCTAACTCCCACGGCACAAGAGGTTATTAATTCTCTTCTTGGTGGCCAAATCACTGTGCGTGAAGCGTTGCAGAGAGACTGGGCATGGCTCGCTGAGTTGTCCTTCGAGGGGGCCCTGAGGCGTTCCATATCTGTTCCCTTGCCCATTCCTGATGAATTGCTCCCTCGATCAGGGGTCATGTTGTATCGAAAACTTCAGCCAGTGTTATCGGTCAAACTTGAAGGAGCACATTTACGGCCTAGGAATATTAAAGCCAGCGTGGTTCGGCACGCTATTGATGCTGGCACCGTTTCGATTAAGCGCGTACTCGATCACCTTTGGAAAACCAAGCCTGAAGGCCGCCCGTCCAATGCAATACGTCTGCTATCCGATTTGCCCACACAGCGCTTTGCTTTTCACAGCTTCGAAGTGACGTTTGGTTGGCCAGCAGAAGAGGCTCAATTAACAGATTCCAATGCTCTTGAAAATGATCTGTCACAAGTGGGTATCGAACTCGAAAAACTCATGCTGTGGGCTCAGGACCAGGCGGTTAATGCGAATACGGGCGGACTTGATTTGTCGCTGCTGAAAGCACTCGAACGCTTAGTGCCTCCAGCAACTGGCCCAATTGAACGAGTTACATTATCAGGCGCTATTTTCGCACCGGGCGTGAGCCACATAATGACTCGTGCCGCAACAAAGAAAGTACGTAACGCTTTGAAGGAACACGAGAAGGAGCAGATGCTAATCTCCCTTGTTGGCCGAATTGGCGAATTGGACAAAGACAAACTTCAGTTCACACTCCGAGATATTGTTTCAATAACGCCTCCAGGAACTGTTGGCGACGAATATGTCTGCCGGTTTGCAAACGAGTTATTCGATTCGGTTTTTGAGCGTTTTACCGATGATAATCCAATTCTCGTCAGTGGCAGACTGATCGGAAATGATGTGGAAGTATCAGATATTTCAGTAGCTCCAGAAGAGACTAAATAATCATAAGGAATACGATCAATGCCGCGTAAGAAGGGAACCGGTTCTCCCTCAGCCCCACGCAAGCGTCCCATTGAGCGTTACGAACACACGGACAAGAAGCGCGTCAACAATCCTCAGGTTGGCCTGGTCACACAGGAGACGGACCCGGTTACGCCGACGCACAAGACCTATGCTCAATCAGCAGCAACAGACCAAGCGTGTTTTCCTAAGTGAGTGGGTACAGGCGATAAATTCGCATGGTGGATTTGGGGTCTGGGCTTCGGATGTGTCAAGACATCCGAAGGACGTATTGGAGATTCTGGAGAGGCATACCAGTTCACACCGTGTCTAGATGCGCTAAGAGACTAATTAGAGCTGGTTCATAAATGGAAAATTGGTCGGGAATGCTGCGGAGCCCCCTTCATAAACCGCTCTCATGTTCGAAAGCTGATTATTTTAATTCCCAGTGGGTTGCACCGTTATGGCGAAGCATGTGCCCAAATTTGTGCCCAGTGGCCGCTTGCATGCGCTTGTTTGCTGATTGAAAAACAGAAGCGGCGAGCCGCTAATCATGCAAGCTCGCCGCAATTCATACAAATTCTGCTAAGTTATTGATTCTTCGTCTGTCAAGTACTCTTAATCAGTAGGTTGAAGGTTCGATTCCTTCCGCGCTCACCATGTGTTTTAGAATCAGTGGTTTACAAGCGGAAAACAGATCAGTAGCTTGGATGTCTTCAAAATCCAACCCTTTATTTTCAGCAGTTTACAGACGCGAAATCAGTAGCTTGGGTCGAATCAGTATCTTGGTGGGCCGAATCAGTAGGTCGGAGAAAGTTCACTGTTGTAACTATCTCATCCAGTAACAGTTATAGTTGAATGATTTCCCGGCAGAACTACTGATTTAAAATCAGGAGTTCTAACAGTGAGAATCGGCTGAGGTCACACATTCTGGAGACATAAAGCCTACCAAATGTCGCAAAGTTATCATGGAGAAGAACGGACGGGAGCCCAGTCAAATCAAGAAAGATATCCAGCCATTAAGAGTTCGGCATTGCGCAAGGAAAGCTGAGTAGCCTTGCCCGTTTCGTCTTTCCCAAGAACTGCTCCAGCTTCTTTAATTACTTCTGAAAACTTTCTTATAACTGTGTGGCCGTCCTCCACCTTGAATTGATGAATAAAATCCCGATCCTCGCCATTCCATGCCTCGCATATTATGAACGGGCTATGCGATGAGAGCAGGATTTGGCTGCTGGTCTCATCTTAGCGATAAGCTAGTCCCCTAGCAGCGTTATAAAACTCCCTCAATGCCGTTGGAGTAAGTCCATTCTCCGGTTCCTCGATGAGCATGACAGGGGGACGGTCAGGGCTATAGCAGAGCACCATCAAACCGACAAAGAGTAGGAGTCCGTGTGAGATACGGACGGAGGGAATGATTCCACGTTCATCGCTAAATTGCATCGCCCAAGCAAGGCGATCCGAGCCGAAGGTGTTGAATTCAAAGCCCTGAAATTGAGGCAATACAGCTTGAACTTTTTCCAGAATCGTTTTGAGTGCCGGGTCACCTGTTTCTCCTAAATAGTAAAGACACGCAGCCAAATCCTCACCTTCATGCCCTAAGCGTGGTGGCACTGGATTGTCGGCGGATACGTCTGGCAGACGGCTCAATCCTGCCAAGGTAAATGGGTTTAGCCTAAATCTATTAAATCGGCTTATTTCAGCCGCGCTCTGGACCACCAATTCATTTTCGTTGCCCTCGCCTGCACTTAGACGTGCAGCCCTAACTGCTGCAAAAATTCCTCTGTCTTCTTGAAGGTATTTCAAAGCGGATTTCAACGGTGAAGCAAGAGGGTTATTGCTTCTGTCAAAAAGTATTGTATTTTGTGGTAATTGCTCAAGCACTTCATGCGTGATTAAAAAATTCGGCGGCCCTGAATCTCCTGTCCCTTGTTGCGTGTAATCCACACGATATCTGAGTGCATCTGGCGACTGGACATTTCGTGAAAGTGTGACATCGAACCCAATTCTCTCCCATTTGCCTGCACCATGATATTTGGTAGCGTTAAATGAGTAAGGATACTGGCTGAAAGCCTGTCGAATATTTCCACGGGCCACCATAGAAAAGTTCAGAATGGCGTCAAACAATGCAGACTTCCCTCCTCCGTTGGGTCCAACAAACACAGTTATCGGCGACAGGTTCAGGGTGCTTGCTTTGTGTATAAGATAATTCCTGACGGTAAATTGGCGAATATACATGGAGTGCTCAGTTCCTCACCAAGAGTGTATGCAGTATCTAAGATTGCTGCAAGGCGAAGAGGTGGCTGCTGCCATATGTGAGATCAGACACTCATCATCTAAATTTTCGTGGTGTATAAGAGTTTAGAAATGCCCCCATGAAACTAAAAAGCCCTGCTGAAGCAGGGCTGAATGGCCGGAAAAAGGCAGAGTTACGTTGTGGGAACCTTGCTGCGGACAGGTTTATATTTCTTGATGACTTTCTCCTCACCATCTGTCCAGTCTGCCAAAACAGGGGATACCGCAACGCACGGCTCAAGGATGAGAGTCAGTGTGGTTTTGTCCTGAAAGGTGATGGTGATTCCAAAATACTCTAAATCGGAAGAGACTTCCACGCCGTCAATGATTTTGTCTTTGACTTCGGGAAAGTCGGCGAGTTCTCTGAGGCTTGTATGGCGCTCGGTAGAGTGTGTACGCTTATTATCAGCCATGATGTACGCTCCGTGTACGTTGTGGTTAGGGGCGCGTTCACTGCTTCAACCAGTGACGTGCCCCGCTCAGTTTGTAAAGAAGTGGCATTTGTCCTATCGGACAAAGACGAATCCTGTATTAACCTGCATTCTGGACACATGTCCAGGGATATTGTTGAACGATTCGGTGAACGGGTTCGGCGGCTACGCGAGGCTAAGGGGCTGAACCAAATTGATTTCTCCGCAAAAGTGGGGATTGAGAACGCATATTTGTCACGGCTGGAAACGGGCAAAGTTGAGCCGTGTCTGCGGAATATCGAACTGCTGGCAATCGCACTGGAGACGCCGCTCAGCAAACTCTTTAAGGACTTGTGATGGCCGCTAAGAAACAGGACCCACGAGTGGCGTTTGGAAATGCCGTTCGTTCCTTACGAGCACAGCGGGGGATTTCGCAAGAGCGCCTCGCCGATATTGCCGGAATCCATCGTACCTACATCGGAGATGTTGAACGAGGATTCCGGAACATCAGCCTCGTCAATATGGGCAAGCTCGCGACGGCTCTTGGCGTTTCTTTAAGCCGAGTCATTCAGGAAATGGAAAAAATTCTGGCCTCTGAAAACAAAAACCCGCCGAAACGGGTCTAACGTTTCGGCGGGACTGGTCATTTTCCTTTTTTAACCAATCCGGCAAGCGCGTTGGCTAATATCAGAATCTGCAAAGCAATACCTGCGAGTCGCAAGAATTTCTTCATGCAAAAGCCGTTTCCTTTCTAAGCAGTCTCACTACCTGCTCCCCCCTCGTGTCTTTTGCATGTAACCCAGCAAACAAATTCTACCACTCTCACCAAGACGCGAATGTTGTAATTAAATGAGTGTACATGATATAAGTGACAATCTTACAGAGGAGAACTGATTGATGATCTCTGAAGTCACTGTTAGTGTTCCGCCGAAAATGGCCGACGAAACTTTCTTCCTGTTTGCGCGGGCAGCAGACAGGGTGCTCAAGGCAACAGATCGCCTGTTAGCGCCATTTGAAATTTGCCATCGGCACTACAGCGTTCTTCTGCTCATTGCCGATGATGAAGAGTGGAGCCAAACGAGGCTGGCAAAAACGATGGGACTGCAAAAGACCCGCATGGTGGCATTGATTGATATGCTCGAATCGAAAGGGCTGATACAAAGAGAACCGAATGCCAATGATCGTCGAGAGTATAAGGTCATATTAACTGAGACCGGGAAAAGAACTGTGAAAGAGATTCGATCTTCGTTCAACAAGCAGAGACCATCCTATTTGCGGGAATTGAGCGGAGCGGAAACGCAGGAGATCAATCGTCTGTTGGGCCGCACCATTGGACCAGCCGTATGTCAGAACGACCTCTGAATCCGCAATGTGCAAGATTTTGATGTGGAGACGCATGTGCAGGAATCACAGGCCGGAGTAAAAGTAGTAGAGGAACGGGTGAGTCTGAAACTAAATGACTTCAGTCAGTAGTTGAGAAAAGATAGTCAGTAGCTTAGTGGGAAGAAATCCAGATAAGCCCTTTAGAATCAACAAATCTCTGGAGGCGTGACTCTTAATCAGTAGGTTGAAGGTTCGATTCCTTCCGCGCTCACCATTTCTTTTCAGTAACTTGCTGACCGCAAAGTTGGACCTACTGACTTTGCGTCAGTTGGCTGCGTCACGGCCACTTGATTTGCGCCTTTCCCAGTCTGCGGCACAGAGTCTCTCTCTCTGCTGTGCCCTGAAACGTGTCATGAAAATTCCTCCGGCGACTCTCTTTTCCGGGCTCGACCTTCAGGGAAGGCGAAGCGGTTGCTGGGAGGTGCATACGGTTGGGAGTCGCGACACGGATCTCGTTTGGACCGGCTGTGGCAGATCCCGTGCTGCTTGCCGCTGGTAAAAATTCTTGAATCTTAGGATTATATAGATAATCTAAGCAATCGGTATGCGTTACCAACCGGAACACAAGAGGCGAACCCGCGACCGTATCGTGCGAAATGCAGCGCGTAAATTCCGTGCTGAGGGGCTGAATGGTCCTGGCGTGGTCAGCCTAATGAAGGCGTCGGGTCTGACCGTGGGCGGGTTTTACAAGCACTTTCGGAGCAAGGACGAACTTCTTGCCGACGCCATTGCGCAGGGATTCTCGGACTCCAGCGAGAGAATCCGGTCCTCCCTCCAAGACGTGCCGTGTCAGGACAGGTGGAAAGAACTCGTGCGGTTCTATCTCTCGACCGAGCACTGCGATCGCCCGGACATCGGTTGCCCGGTTGCAGCCTTGGCAACCGAGATTGCTCGGGCCAAACCCAGTGTTAGGAAACGAATTGCCGGCCTGATGAAAGAGTGGGTCGAGTTTATGCCGGGAGCTACCGCGACACAGCGGGAACGAAACTTCTTCGTCATTTTCAGTGCGATGGCGGGTGCCGTATCCATCGCTCGGATTCTTAACGAGCCTGCGGAGAGGCAGAAAGCGTTGGACAGTATGCGAGATCATCTTTTGCACAGCTTCTGATATTTTTTTGCGACCGTTGGATTACATACATAATCCTATGCACGGCGGGCATGAAAGGAGTTTTTTATGAAACTTACTGGACGCACTATTCTTATCACCGGAGGCTCCGCCGGCATCGGCCTTGCTTTCGCGCTCAAATTCCTCGAACTCGGCAACGAGGTCATCGTGACTGGTCGCCGCCGAACGGTGCTGGAGGAGGTCAAGGCGAACTATCCGAAGCTCCACACCATCCAGAGTGACGTTGCCGATCCAGCACAAATCGTGGCCCTCGCGAAGCGGGTGAAAGCAGGTTTTCCCAAGCTCGATCTGCTGATGAACAACGCGGGCATCATGCTCCATAAGAACCTCAAGATCCCGGCGTCCGACCTCTATGGGCTGATGGCCGAGGTGGACATCAATGTGGCCGGCGTGATCCGCATGAATTCTGCATTCATCGACATTCTCACGGCCAATAAGGGCACCGTAATCAACGTATCCTCTGCACTCGCCTTTGTGCCTTTGCCGTCTGCGCCGATCTACAGTGCCACTAAAGCGGCAGTTCACGCCTACACCCAATCGCTCCGGTTCCAGTTGGAGGAAACAGGGGTGGAGGTCATAGAGCTCATGCCACCGGCGGTGAAGACCGACTTGGCAGCAGACATTACCGAAGGCGACGGCTTCACTGTAATCACCACCGACGAGTTGGTGAAGCAGTCGTTTGCGTTGCTCAAGGCGGGCGCAGTCGAGGTACGACCGGGGCAAGCGAAACAGCTGGCGTTTATGAGGCGCCTCGCCCCCGATTTCATCAACAGGCAGCTCTGGAAGGCCTCTAAGAAGTTAGTGCCGGTCGGGGTGGTCGGGTCATGAATACGCCAAGTATCGGCTTTCGCAGCCGTCAACGCACGCGTCGTTCGATGGCACAAGTTATTGCTGTGTCGGTGTGGAGCCTATCATTCTTAGCAGGCTGTGCTGTCGGGCCGAAATACCAACGGCCGATTGTCAAGCTGCAGCCCTATCACAACGCTCCTGCGATCGATGCCCGAACGACTCAGACCGCGATCCCGCAACTCGATGCCTGGTGGAAGGGGTTCCAAGATCCGGATCTCGATCGGATCATACAGCGAGCGCTCGACCAAAACCTCGATCTTGCTGCCGCTATGACCAGGGTGCAGCAATCCCGCGCTATCGCACGGCAAATGGGAGCGCGGAACAAACCGCAGGCGAATTTGTCCGCCCAGGACACATCGTTTCGTCAATCGCTTCAAAGTCCGTTCGGACGAGCGGCCTCCCATATTACGGGTTTCGATAGAAACCAAAACTATTATGACCTCGGGGTCCAGGCGAGTTGGGAACTCGATCTCTTCGGGGAACTGAAGAGCGGCGCGATTGCCGCCACCGCTGAGGCACAGGCCGCTGAAGCGGCAGGCTCCGGCACCAGGATTTCCCTGATCGCAGACTCCGCCGATGCTTATCTCCAGGTCCGCGGCTTTCAACAACGCATTCACTATGCACTGGACCAGATCGACAAAGATGAACATCTGCTCGCCCTCGTCCGTCAGCGTTTCGATGCGGGCGTTGCGAGCAAACGTGAGGTCGAGCAGGTTGAAGCGTTGCTGCACCAAGCCAAAGCGTCTGTCCCGCCTTTGCGTATTGGGCTGGAGACTCAACTGAACCGGCTTGATGTCCTGATGGGAGCGCAGCCCGGGACCTATGCCAACGAGTTGTCCACTCCAGGGAAGATTCCCGATATTCCCGCTCTCACTGGCCTTCCAAATCCTGTGGATACGTTGCGCAGGCGACCCGATATCATCGCCGCAGAGCGAGAACTCGCGGCTTCGAACGCCCGCATCGGTGCGGCAATCGCCGGGTATTATCCCCACATCTCGCTCTCGGCCCTTCTCGGGTATGAAAGCGTTACGCCCAGCAGTCTCTTCCGAAACGCGACCTTCCAACCGCACTGTCCGCCTCCGAGGAACGCGAAAAGGAGGTCTTGCGTGAGGTGGAAGCGCTGGAAGCATCGAGAGCCCTCTCCCAGCAGGCCTACGCGGCAGGAACAGTTGCGTTAACTGATGTGCTGGATGCCGACCGACAGTTGCTTGTGGCGCAGGACGATCTCGCAGCTACTCGAACAACAAAAGCCCGGGCCGCCGTTGCCTCGTTCCGTGCTTTGGGAGGAGGGTGGACGCCGTGACTTATCACGACTCGAAGTCAGCCCGCTTATTAGGAGTCCCGTCAATGCCTCGCATGTCATTGCACCTCTTGCTCTTCACCGGCATCTTCGTGGCAGCAGCGTGTCTTTCAGGTTGCACCTCTCATGCAAACAACGATCCTCGAATCGAAGTCCCCCTGGTTCAGGTCGCAACAGTAGAAGCCGCAAACGGAATGAACCGAGCGTTCACGGGTATTGTTACGGCTCGCATCCAGAGCGACCTCGGATTCCGAGTTCCAGGAAAAATCACAGGGCGTCTCGTCGACACCGGCCAGATCGTTCATACCGGCCAGCTTTTGATGCAAATCGACCGGACGGATTATGCCCACGCAATCACCGCGCAAATTGGGACAGTCGCTGCCGCCCGGGCACGCGCTGACCAGACCGCTGCAGATGAAGCGCGGAATCGCAGCTTGGTAGCCACGGGGGCCGCATCCGCGTCGACTTACGACCAGATGAAGGCTGCGGCAGATGCCGCACGCGACCAGCTTGCCGCCGCAGAAGCTCAGGCACGCGTAGCTTCCGATGAAGCGGAGTACACGAATCTCGTCGCTGATGCAGACGGTGTCGTGATAGCAACGCTTGCCGAGCCCGGCCAAGTCGTGAACGCGGGTCAGACGGTGATTCGGATCGCCCATTCCGGGCCCAGAGAAGCCTCCGTCAATCTCCCAGAGACGATTCAGCGCCCCAAGCTTGGCGCTATCGTCCAAGCCACTCTCTATAACGAACCCGGCTTGCGTTATCCCGCGCGCCTTAGACAGTTGTCCGATGCCGCCGATCCTCTGACGAGAACGTTCGAAGCGCGGTATGTACTTGGCGGGGACGCCGCAAGGGCGCCGCTTGGAGAAACTGTGACAGTGAACCTCGAAAGCGGCAGAGAAGAGGAAGCATTTCAAGTGCCGTTAGCGTCCGTTTTTGATCCAGGCGCAGGTCCAGGCGTCTGGATCCTCAACCGTCAGAACTCCAGGGTTTCGTTCCATAAGGTGCAGGTGTTGAAGGTTGGGGTCGAAACGGCCACAGTCCTCGGCGGAGTGCATGCCGGCGATCAAGTTGTTGCGCTCGCACCCCACGTCCTGCATGAAGGAGAAACAGTGCGTTCGGAAGAGCAAAGGACGGCCGCCCGATGAGCAAATTCAATCTCTCCGCAATTGCGGTTCGCGAGCGCGCAGTTACCTTATTTCTCATTGTCATGATCACCGTCTCCGGAGTATTCGCCTTCTTCAAATTGGGACGTGCCGAAGATCCGGGATTCACGATCAAAGTCCTCACCGTCTATGCGATCTGGCCAGGAGCGACTGCTCAGGAGATGCAAGATCAGGTTGCCGATCCTCTGGAGAAGAGGGTGCAGGAACTGCGCTGGTACGACCGCGTGGAGACGTATACCCGTCCCGGCTTTGCATTTATGACGGTGACACTGAAGGATGTCACTCCTCCTGCTGATGTCCCGGAAGAGTTCTATCAGGCGCGTAAAAAGCTTGGAGACGAAGCCGCGCGGCTTCCGCACGGTGTGTCTGGCCCGTTCATCAACGATGAGTACTCGGATGTCTTCTTTGCCCTCTACTCGCTCGAAGCGCCTGGTCTCCCTCCTCGCCTGCTCGTCCGCAAAGCTGAAACTCTGCGCGAAAGATTGTTACATGTCCCTGGCGTAAAAAACGTCAACATCCTGGGAGAACGGCCGGAACGGATCTTTGTCGATTTCTCTTATCAGCGCCTGGCAACTCTAGGCGTCAGCCCAACGGAGATCTTTGATGCCCTGGCTCGGCAAAACGCAGTGACACCCGCTGGTTCGGTCGACACCAACGGGCCACGGGTCTTTATTCGTTTGGACGGTGCCTACGACGATCTGGAAAAAATTCAGAACACACCGATCGTTGCGGGCGGACGCACGCTCAAGCTCGGAGACATCGCTGACATAAAGCGTGGGTACGAAGATCCTGCCACATTTCTTATTCGTCATAACGGAGAGCCTGCGCTCATGCTCGGCGTTGTGATGCAGGATCGATGGAATGGTCTCGAATTAGGCAAAGCGCTGGAACAGGAGGCAGGCAGGATCAGCAGCGATCTTCCGCAGGGCATGACCTTCGCCAAGGTGACCGATCAGGCCGTAAATATCCATGAGGCCGTCGGCGAGTTCATGCTGAAGTTTTTTGTGGCTCTTGGCGTGGTCATGCTGGTGAGCTTGCTGAGCCTGGGGTGGCGCGTGGGAATTGTGGTCGCAGCCGCAGTTCCTCTCACACTGGCAGCAGTTTTCGTGATCATGCTCGCAACCGGTCGTTATTTCGACCGCATTACGCTGGGTGCATTGATTCTTTCACTAGGCTTGCTCGTAGACGACGCCATCATCGCGATCGAGATGATGATCGTCAAAATGGAAGAAGGCGTACAACGTGTTGAAGCCGCTGCCTATGCCTGGAGCCACACCGCGGCTCCTATGTTGGCAGGTACGTTGCTGACCATCATTGGGCTCAGCCCGGTTGGATTCGCAAGGTCCACTGCCGGTGAATATGCCGGCAACATCTTTTGGGTGGTTGGCATTTCTCTGATCACCTCATGGGTGGTCGCCGTTGTCTTCACTCCTTATCTTGGAGTAAAGCTCCTGCCTGACATCCAGCCGGCAGAAGGCGGATACGCTGCCATGAAGTAATGGCGGAAATCCAAATGCCGGAAGGAACGAGCATCGAAGCCACGCAGGCTGCCACCATCAAGGTTGAGTCCTGGTTACGGCAGCAACCCGAGGCGAAGATCGTAACGAGCTATATCGGCCAGGGTGCGCCACGCTTCTTCATTGCTCTCTCTCCGGAGTTGCCTGACCCGAGCTTCGCAAAGATCGTTGTCCTCACGCCCAACCAGGAAGCTCGCGATCGCTTGAAGTGGAGGCTGCGCGATCAGATTCAAAAGGGGCTTGCACCTGAGGCCCGCGTTCGAGTTACTCAGATTGTGTTTGGGCCCCCTTCGCCGTTCCCGGTGGCCTTCCGAGTGAATGGACCAGATATCGAACGGGTGCGCGCCATCTCTGAAGAAGTGAAAAGGATCATGCTCGCGAGTTCCCAGATGCGGACGGTGAATACGGATTGGGGAGAGCGCGCGCCAACTGTGCACTTTGTGCTCGACCAGAACCGATTGCGGTTGCTTGGCTTGACCTCCAGTGAGGCTGCGCAGCAGCTCCAGTTCCTTTTGACCGGTGTAACGCTCACCCAGGTCCGAGAGGACATCCGTACTGTCGATGTGGTGGCCCGCAGTTCCGGCACGACTCGACTCGACCCGAGCGAGATCGGTGATTTCACTCTGATCAGCCGCGATGGTCATCCCGTCCCGCTGACTCAGATTGGACATACAGAGATAAGAACGGAAGATCCGATTCTTCGTCGGAGGGACCGTCTTCCTACCATTACGGTCCGCGGAGACATTGATGAATCCCTGCAGCCCCCGGATGTGTCGAACGCCATCCGCAAACAGTTGCAGCCGATTGTTTCCGGATTGCCACCGGGATATCACATCGAAATGGGTGGGTCGATCGAAGAAGCTGGAAAAGCCAACAAGGCCCTGTATCTTGTATTTCCCATCATGATCGTTCTCATGTTTACCGTCACGGTCTTTCAAGTCAGATCGCTCTCGGCGATGACGATGGTGCTTTTGACGGCTCCTCTCGGTCTTGTGGGTACCGTCCTCACGCTCTTGGTTTTCCATCAGCCCTTCGGTTTCAATGCCATCCTCGGCCTCATTGGTCTTGCCGGAATCCTGATGCGGAATACGCTGATTCTGATCGGCCAGATTCGTGTCAACGAGCATGATGGACTCAGCCCGTATCACGCCGTGGTCGAAGCGACGGTACAGAGGTCCCGGCCGGTTATCCTCACGGCCCTGGCTGCGGTTCTTGCCTTCATTCCCCTTACGTTTTCGGTGTTCTGGGGCTCGATGGCATTCGCTCTGATTGGGGGAACGGCGATGGGCACGGTTCTTACTCTCCTGTTCCTTCCTGCCCTATACGCACTCTGGTTCAAGATCAAGCCGGAAGTCGCCTCCGAGGCCGCACCGGCGATTCCGGATATCCATCTCGATTTGAAAGATGTCGTAAACGAGATGTCGTAAACGAAAACAGTAGCGCCAATGGTGTGACTGGCGTGCTCGACGCGGCCAAGAGGTTAAAATAGCGAAACCCCCAAACGAGAGCAGGGCTGAAGGAGTGATGGAAATGTCGATCAGAAAGGTCGAAATCGAGCGGTTTAGCTTGGCATCTTCCAAGCCATTCGAGTCTGTCTTGGCAACACTGAAAGCAGCCGTCGGGCATCTAGACATGGTCGAACTCATGCAGGCATCGCAGGAAGCGCAGACCTTCGCTGAATTCGAAAACATCATTCGGAGGGACATGGGGAGGACTGGGCTGTTGTTATTCGTCGAATTGGATCTCGGTAGTGTTCTGCGCAAGGCAACGGGGCTCCAGGGACCGAAGATCGTGCGGCTGCTAATTGGTAATCCGTTGGTCATGAACGAGATGGCAAAGCATGTTCCGGACGCGGGCTCTTATGCTCCGGTAACGGTGCTGGTGGATGAGCGTGAAGACGGCGTTCATCTTTCTTATGACAGGATGGCGAGTCTTCTGGCCCCATACGGAAATGCGAGCGCACTCGCCGTGGCTCGCGATTTGGATTCGAAAATCGAGGCCCTTATCCGAGAGTCGGCAGCTTTCTGAGGTGTTGCCCAGATCGCAAATCCTCAGCGGCAGCCGCTCAAGGCTGGAAGAGTGCTCTATATCTATCGCGAATTGTGCTGGCTCACTGCATGCCTGCTGGTCTTTCTTAAAAAATCAGTGGCCGCATTCATTAGAAATATCACGATCTGCAACCTTCCTGAACCCCTGATCCTCAATCCGTATGTCTGCCTAAAGCCTTTGTTGCCAATTGGTTATTCGCGCCCGATAGACCTGCTGCCTGCCTGTTTTTTTGAATTAAAAAACTTAATTTACTGCTAATGCATTTTTAATCCTCACAGTTCAGAATCCTTCTCGCAGTAGCACTCCGGCAAACTGCACGTCGAGCACCTCCTCCCCTGTGACGACGAAAAACGACGGACGACGGATATACAGACGGATTTTTGTAGAAGAAAAGCAGGCCCGGCACTAGCCACGCTGGGTTGCGACGGATTGTTAGGAGAAGATGATGAAACGTTCTTCCGGAACCAGGGCTTTTTTGAGGATTTTTGTTTCTGTAACGACTATTGTCGTAGCGCTTGGCTATTACGGGCATGTGCGCGCTCAGAGCGGTACCGGTGCAATAAGAGTTCCTCTCCGGCCTCTCGCACCTTTATCCACTGTTCCTGTTCCGCCTGTATTCGGGATGGATGGCATCCTGGCGGACAAAACAGCAGCTATCCAATTGGGGAAAGCATTATTTTGGGAGATGCAGGCAGGCAGCGATGACACGCAGGCCTGCGCAACCTGCCATTTCAACGCCGGTGCTGACAGCCGCGCCACCAACCAGGTAAACCCCGGACAGGCAGGCGGCGACAACACTTTCCAGCTTGGTGGTCCAAACCATCATTACAACGCGGGCAGCGCTGCCAGCGGCTTCGGCGGATATCACGATGGCGACTTTCCTTTCCGCAAGCTTTCCAATGTGAATGATCGCTTCAGCGTAACTTTCGATGTCAACGACGTTTCCGGTTCGCAGGGTGTTTTCGCCACCAACATTGTTGGAATCAGCCCGTTGACTGCAATTGATAGTTCCCACAATGATGACGGCGGCAGCGTAGGCGGAGGCCATGGCGATGGCAGCTTGCTGGGCGGGGCGGATGATGCCGGCCTGAACTATGGAAAAGACGCGCGGGGAATCGGTGGTATTCCGCGCATCAGCAGCCTTGCCGCAGGGGGTGCAACCACCACTCCCGGCAGCACCAGCGGTACCACGGGCTCATCGACTGTGACTCTCGGTTCGAGTATCGAAGTTACCACCTCGATTCTTGATCCTGTTTTCAATGTCAACAGCGGCGGGCAGCTCATTAATGCCCGCAAGACCACTGGACGCAACACTCCCAGCGTCGTCAATGCAGTCTTCAATTTCCGCAATTTCTGGGATGGCCGTGCCCAGAACGTCTGCAACGGAGCAAACCCGTTCGGCGCGCGCGATAAACAGCCGCACCTGCTGGTGATTGATCCCATTGATAACGAACTCGGCCCGGCGCTGATCAACATGCAGAATTCCGCTCTGTGCTCACAGTCGCTGGGGCCAATTCTCAGCAGCACGGAAATGTCGGCTGCCGGACGTGATTTTCGCCAGGTAGGCAAGAAGCTGCTGGCTCGCAAGCCGCTGATTAAGCAGATGGTTTCTCCCGCTGACAGCGTGTTGGGCGCATTATCAAACTCCCCCAACAATGGAATCAACACCACCTACGCTGCCCTGATTCAACAGGCCTTCCAGCCGGAATGGTGGCAGTACAACCTGCACATTTGCGCGAATCCCGACGGCAGCGCGGCGCAGATGGTTGATCCTGCCAAGGCCCAGAGCTGCCCCAGCAATACCGTTGAGTACTCTGAGATGGAATACAACTTCTCGCTGTTCTGGGGCGTTGCCATCCAGATGTATGAGAGCACTCTGATCGCCGATCAGACTCCGCTCGATAAATTCCTGGAGCAGCAGCAGAGCTACACCCTGATTGGCGACAATCAGAAAAATGTCTACACCATTACGCTGCAACCCGGCATTACTCCCTATACGCTCTCCATCGTCGGATTGAACCCGACCCTGGATGCCAGCGATCAGGACATGTATGCCTTCGATGATGGACAAGGGCAGATTCGCGGAGTTGGCGTAGACGCCGGCAGCATCGATTATTCAAGCGGTACGATTACGTTGACCTTCAGCTCTCCGCCGGTTTCTCAGGTTCCGGTGAAGATCAATTATTCCGTTGGTCCTACGCCGTTAACACAAGGCCAGCTTCGTGGCCTGATTCTTTTTGAGACCAAAGCCGGATGCGTCGTGTGCCACGGTGGGCCGGAGCTTTCCAACGCTGCTGTGGGAACCGTAACCGATGTTCCCGTGGAGCGCATGATTATGGAAGACGACCATGCCCGCGTTTACGACACCGGGTTCTACCACATCGGTGTGCGTCCGACTGCGGAAGATGGTGGCCTGGCCGGCACCGATCCAGTTGCCGGACTGCCGCTCTCACAATCTGAATTCCTGCGCCAGAACGTGTGCAAAGGCGGTTACGAAACCGTCATCGTTCCCGGACGGCGTGGCGATGGTATCGCACCCTCTCCGATGAACTGCAATGACGATATTGCGCGCGGCGGTTTCTTCAAGACTCCGCAATTGCGCAACGTTGCCCTGACCGCCCCTTACTTCCACAACGGCAGCCAGCTCACGCTGGAGCAGGTGGTGGAGTATTACAACCGTGGCGGCGACTTCAACACTGTCGAAGAAGTTCAGTACATGGATCCTGACGTGGAGATGCTCGGTCTCACGCTGCAGGACAAGGTGGATCTGGTCGATTTTCTGCGCAACGCTTTAACCGATCCGCGCACAGTGGCGCAGTCCGCTCCCTTTGATCATCCGCAGTTGTTCATGCCGAACGGCGCTGCGGTGGATTCGAATGGCGTTCCAGTTCCCGATCCGAACCAGCCGGGACAGGCAAAAGACGTTTACCTGGAGCTTCCAGCAGTAGGCGCGCAGGGCGGCGATTCGATCCCGGCGTTCCTCGACAACATTTTGAACCGTATTTCCGCGTCGCCCCGATAGTTTCCGGGCGGGCGCGCGGCTGAAGGAAAAGCAGTGAAGAAAAGATTCACGGCAGTAGCAGGTAGAAGACGGAAGGAGTTTCAAATGAGGGGATTTGAATCAATAACGAAGTTCTCCAGGGTAGCCGGCATATTGCTGCTGCTTGTGGTTGGGCTCGTGGGCGCCAATGTCTTTGCCCAGGGCACCGCTCCCTGGCCTATACCCACGGTGCCTCCGGCGCCGCCGATAATTCCGGATAGAGGAGGCGAGCCCACCGGTTTTGATATCACCGGCTTCATTCAGTATGCCTCGCTGGATGCTACGCCGAGTCTCTGCAATAAGGATGACAATCCGAATCCCACGTCGGCCAATCCCCCTTTGCCGGCGCAGTGCAAGATTACTGGCGGATGGATGGAACTCAACGGTACGGTGATCCGTGTTCCGCAGAATACGGTGGTCATCTTCCCCAACACATTGCTCACGTGGGAAGAAGCCTTCGAGTTGAATCCCAATCTGCACCAGACCGATGCGGTCTACCAGACCGGCTTGGCCATGTCAGACACGGTGCGCTTCCCCGGCACCTATCAAGGACATATTCAGGGCAACATCATCAACGGACAATACATTGCCGGCCTGGTGTTCATCTTCCAGGATCCTGCCAACATGCTGCAGGGCTTCATCGAGAGTCTTGACTATGCCAATGGTGTGATGGTGGTCAATGGCACACGCGTTCAGATCAATGATCCTGCGCTCACGTATACAATGCAGAACCCTGACGGCACGCCGCTGCTGGATGGCCTCGGCAATCCGCAGATTGTGACCAAGGGAAGATACAGCGCCGGACAGAGCGCCGACCCGCGCTTCGCTGTAGACCAGAACAATCCCACAGTGGCCGCGCAGACCGGCTATCCCATGTGCATTTCGCGCGCCGCTCCCGGCACCTATACCGGAGCAGACGGCGTTGCTGATCCTTATCCCTTTACTGTGCCTCCGGGCGCAGTCTCAACCGGCATGGATGATCCGCTGTGTCCTGAAGTAAACCGGCCGCGCGATCCCAATTTCAATCTCACCTTCCAGAACATTTACACCATGAACGCTCCCGGAGCGGCGCCTACTCCGGACAATCCGTTCCCACAGGACCCCTACGTGGAAGCTCCATTTGAAGTTGGGGATTTCGTGCAGATCATCGGCACCCAGGAAGTGGATGGCAATGGAGTTCCTTTCATGACCGCCACCGATATCCTGAACACCAGTGTTGGCCTCTATACCTGGCCCAATACTGATCCAGGCTACATCCGCATCGAGGTTGTGATTCAGGGAACAGGTGGAACACCCAACCCATTTTTCCCGCAGGAAGCTGGAGTGCGGACCAGGGTGGAAGGCTTCACTACCGATCCCTTGCGCACGGTTGATGTTTCCGCCATTGATCAGGATTGCAACGGCAATCTCACTTTCCGCGAGCCTTCATGGACTGCGAACTTCCCGGTCGAGCCTGGACCTCCGGGCATCGGCGTAAAAGGACGTTGGCGCGTTCGCTTCCCGCAAGGTGGAGACTTCCTGCCGGCGGTGCAGAACGTGGGTGCACGCATCAGTGGCAGCTCTCCCGGCAAAAACAAGAACGGGTTGACCTTCTCTGAGTACCAGTTGCCCAGCGGCGAATTCATCTTCCCTGAAAACCTGGTGCCCGGCAGCCGTCCGCCTAGAGCCAATTTTTCCGACATTCTGTTCCTGGATAACGGTCTCGGACCATTGCCCATGGTCAGCGATGTCTTTGACAGCACCCAGGTGCAGTTGGGGCAGCAGCCGAATCCTTTCTTCCCCAACCAGATTCAGGGACAACTGAGTCCATTTCCTGACAGCACCGCGCCGGCGCTTACTTGTTTCCCGGGTATCACCGGCGGTTCAACCGCGATTGCCAAGGCCAGCTCTACGCCGAGCCCGGCTTTTGCTGGCGTGATCGTAACCCTTGACGCCAGCGCGAGCACTCCGGCGACTGGACCGTTCTTGTGGAAGCAGGTAATGAACCCCAGCGATCCGCCGGTTGTCATCAACAATCCGACCAGCGCCCACGCCACCTTTGTGGCTCCGCTAGTAGCCTCACCGCAGAACCTTACGTTCTCGCTGCAGGTTGGCGATGGCAACGCTGTGCCGGTATCCAACACCACTCTGCTGGTGCCCATCGTTCTGCCTCCGGCAGTTACGGCCCCGCAGATCACCAGCGCAATCGCCACTGGCCCCGCGCAATTCCCGACCCCCGCTGCGCCAACGGTGAGCGGCAGCTCCATCATCGTGAACAGCGGCGCACTGGTAACTCTGAGCGCCACGGCTGTGGATTCGGCTTCGCAAAATCCTGTGACCTTTACCTGGACAGCGCCTCCGGGCATCACCCTGTCCTCAACCACTGGCTCCAGCGTGACCTTCACCACGCCTAACGTGCCGGTGTTGACCGCCAACCAGGTGTTCAACTTCACGGTGACCGCAACCAGCGCCACATCCGGTCTGGTAAGCGCTCCGGCAACCGTGACTGTATCGGTGGCTCCTGTGGCTGACACCATCGTGGTCAGCAACGTGGTCTACCGCCGCACCAAGGGACGTCTGATCGTCAATGCCAGCGACTTCACTCCTGGCGTGACGCTCACCTGCACCCTCGACATTCTCAACCCCGCCACCGGATTACCGTTCTCCGGCGTGATGGGCCCCATCATTCCGTTCGCACAGGGTGTGTTCTCGATCCGGTTCAGCAATATACCGCCGCCGAACCTGATCACCATCACCTCCAGTGCCGGTGGAGTGGCAACTTCAGGTGTAACGGCATTGAGGTAATTCGCAAATCCACAAGCTGCCGTGCCCCAGCACGGCAGCCGTGAAACAAGCAACCCGGGCAGCCTCCGACGGAACAAGCGGGGCAACAGGCTAGAGCAGCAGAAGTACTGAGAAGAGAGGAACTGAAAATGAACTCCAACACTACGCGGGCATGTGGCACGAACAAATTCCCGCACTCAAGAATGAATGCAATCCCCCGTTCCTGGAGCCGCATGTTGCTCCTGGCCGTGGTTGTACTGCTGGGAGCGGCCAGCGCCTTCGCAGGTCCCAGTATCAACGTCGGAGACACGGGCATGTTTCGCCCGCGTGGCGCCATCCGGGCCCACGTCGGCGCGATCAACGATATCTGGGTCAGCGACGGCGCATCAGGGTTCTGCCGCCTTGATCCGGTTCCAGATGTAAGATTTCCCGGGCGCACTCACGGTGTTCTCAACCTGAACACCTGCTTCCTGCCCGGCGTCTTTGAGCCGATGGACTATCAGGTGGAGACATTCGGCCTCAATGGCAGCAATGGTTATGTGTTCGTCGCCGGCATCGACGGTGTTTTCCGCATTGATTTCACCATCGGGGCAGATGGACGCACCGCGATCAAGAATGCTCTCCCGATTTTTGGAGCCACCTCCACCATCAATGGAATTGCTGTGGGCCGTATCAGAACGCCCCAGTCACCCAAGCTCGGTCCTGATGGCAAGCTCTACATCTGCTTCCAGGGCAGCGGGGATATCTGGCGCATCAACAATCCTCTGTCTCCTTCATTCACCGTGGCTGGCAATACGGTAGAACGGGTAGGCACCTCCGACAACCAGAAGACCCTGCTCAGCCTCGCGTGGGTTGGTCATGATCTGTGGATGTCACAGGCCGGCTTCCTCAACCGCATTCAAAATGCCGATCAGTGCCATTACCAGTTGCCCAAGTGCCAGGCTGTTCTGCAGTTCGGCAAGCTCCAGACCCAGGAAGGCCTCCAGTCGGATCAGTTCTTCTCCACTCAGACCGATGGCCGCTGGCTCTACTGGGGCAATGGCAACCGCGTGGTGCGCTTCGATACCCAGAGCGGCAACATCATGCAGGTGTGGAACCAGTCGGGCTTCGTGAATGGCAGCGCGATTCCTCAGGAATACACATTGATCATGGGATTGAATTTCGTCCAGCCCACGAATCCGCCCATGCAACTCATCGATCCGATCACCGGCTTGCCCAACGGCGCAACCTCTGAAATGTTCGTGACCAGTGACCCGATCATTGAAGCTCCGCCACCGGGAGTTCCCGCAAACAATCAGCGTACCGGTATGGCATGGTCCTACGCGGCCCGGCCTTCCAACGCTACTGAGTGCACCCCGGCTTCTCCCACTCCGGAAACCTGCATCGTCACCAGCTTGACCGGCAGCGATTTTCCGCCCACCGATTCGCCGCAGCATGATGCTGCCCGTCGTGGCGTCCTCATGCTGGCTGGCATCACTCATCCCCGAGGATTGATCTGGCTGCAGAGCAACTTCTGGGTGTCTGACAAGGCGCTGGGCTTCTGCCGCATTGATACCGCCCCGGTCGCCGGCCTCAGCCATTGTTTCAAGCCTATCCCCACCTTTGTTCCGGGACAGGCTGCCGCAGATGCGCCCAGCCTCGCTGGCACGCAAAATCTTTACATTCCTGACGCCTCGAGTACTTCGCCCGGCATTTATCGAATGCTGTTCGTTCCGGATGGAACCGGCGGCTTTGTGACGCAAACCGGCTCGCTCAACTCCGGACCGGGCACAGTGACCGCTATCGCTATGCCTCAGGGACCAACCAATGAAGCCGCAATCTACTTCGGCTTCTCTGACAACGGCGATATCAAGAAGATCCAGAACCCGGCCACTGCTCCCACAGGCCCTATTGTTGTGGGACATACCGGCAACTCCGTTGGCGTAGAGAACTTGGCTTTCAACGGCAATGATCTCTATCTCGCCGAACTTGGACCGCCGCCCAAAGTAAGTGGACAGTTGATCCTCAAAGGACAGATGACCGTGCTGAAGGCTGCGTCTCCGACTCTGTCGCGTGGCAATGCCGAACCCGTGACCCGCGCGCTGTCCAGGCTGCAAAGTCCGCCGCGCCTGGTTCTCTACAATCCGGCAGCCTTGGCTATAGGGCCGACGAACGACCGGCCTGCTTGCCTGCCGCCGCTGGGTGTACATCTTTCCATTAGGGTTGCAGGCGATGGTAGTGATCCTGCTCTCTACATGGGCACCTTCGGTACCAACCCCGGAGATCCCAACGTCAACCCGCCGCTGGCCCAGTTGCCTGAAGTCGATCGTTATGACTTCGTGTGCACCACGCAGTTGCCCTGGGTGGAAGAGGGAGCGCTCGATCCGTCCTTGAGTCTCAACGCACAGCTCGGGCCGGTAACGGCTCTGGGCTTTAACATCACGGCAACCCGGCCGGTCACGATTATTCCGCCGCCTCCGTTGCCGCCATTACCTGGAAACCTGCTGCCGCCTGTGCCACTGCCAATGAGCGCCTCGATGGCGATCGGAGACGATCCCAGCGTTGCCGTGCCCCAGGCGACGCTGCAGCGCAGCAAGTTCAGTGAACCGAGTACCAATCAGGTGGGGCAGGGACACATCTACATCGTCCCGTAAGCCTGATCCGTAACCCCGAAGCTGGCGGACTGAAAAAGTCCGCCGGCCTCTGGTCGAGAAGAAATACTCTTCCGGGTTTCCCCTCGATCAATTTTCTATCGGCCGCAACGCCTCGCTTGCGAGGCGCATGGAGGAGTCATGTCTTTTGCAAAGAGAAATTTGAAGGTGTTGATGATGGTTGTGGCGCTGCTGGCCATGCTTGCCTGTGCGCCGGGTGCCAGTGACTTTACCGGCTCTTACAGCCTGGGTACCCCTTCACCATCAGGCCAGAATGTCCAGATCAACATATCGCTGTCGCTGGTCAACAACACTTCTTCCAGCATTCGCAACGCCACCATCACGCTGCACGATCCCAATGCAGCGCGTGTGACCTATGGCGAGTTGAACGGCATTTCTCTGCCTGCCAATACCCAAGCGGATGTGAACGGCGTCTTTACCGTTCCCCAGTCCCTTTACGAAGCATGGCAAACCGGAAGCGCTCCCGCAATCAGCGTGGCATACACCAACACGCGCGGAAAACAGGTGCGCACATTTATCGAATTCTAGGAAAGCCCTTGGAGGCCACTATGTCTGCCGCGGACACAAAACATCTGATCAATGTCGCCCGAACACTGCGGGCGCGAAAAGCAGCCGGAGCTCTCTGGCTTGCAGCCATGCTGCTGCTGTCGTTCTCGCTGGCGCTTCCCGCCAGCGCGCAATCGAATGGATACGTGTATGTGAACAACCAGTCCCTCACCAATACCGTGTCCGCATACTCCGTCTCGGCCTCCGGATCGCTCACGCAGTTGACCGGCTCGCCTTTCAGCACCGGCGGCAAAGGAGCGAATGTCACCTGCTACGGCCTGCAGCGCATCGCCATCAGCAGCCCCAACAATTTCATGTATGTCGCCAATACCGGCGACCTTACCATCAGCGCCTTCCAGATCAATCCCGCCACCGGCGGTCTGACTCTGGTGGCCGGTTCGCCTTTCGCCAGCGGACTCACGCTTGATAGCTGCCAGGGTATCTCGGTCGCAGCCACTCCTGATGGACGCTTTCTCTATGCCGCCAGCAACGGCACTGTCAAGACCTTCACCATTGGCGCATCGGGCGCGCTCAGCCTGCTTACCACCACCGCCACCGGCATCAATCCCAATTCCGGCATGGCCATTTCCGCCAACGGACAATTCCTGGCCATCGCCAACCAAACCAGCGTCTCCATGTTTACGATCAACACTGCCAGCGGCCTGCTGGGCCCTGTCTCCGGTTCACCTTTTATCAAGACCGGAGCAGGTTCGATTGCAGGGCTGGATTTCAGTTGCGTGGGAGATCGCTTATACGCAGGTGAAGCCACCGGCAGTCCAACCACCGCCGATGGCTGGATCGTCAATACCACCACCGGCGCGCTGACTCCGGCGCCCAGCACGCCTTTCCATACTCCCGGAAATGATTCCGCAATGGTTTTGTATAGTCCGGATAACTCGCTCTTGTTTGAAAGCAATCAGTTCAGCAACAGCATCAATCCGTTTCAGGTCAATTCCAACGGCAGCCTCACCAATACCGGAAAATTCGGCAGCACCACTGCCGTACACACGCCGGTGGGAATGGCCACGGACGCCTCCGGCACCTTCCTGTTTGTGGCCGATGATGCTTTTGGCGTAGCTACCTTCAGGATTGGCCCCGGCGGCACTCTTACGTCGTTAAGTGATCTGGCTATCACCCGTCCCGGAGAAATCCAGGACCTGGTTGCGTATCCACAGCGTTCCTGCACTTCGTCTGATCTGGGCGTGACCATGACTCCCACTTCCGCCTTGGTTCAGCCCGGAGCTCCGATCAGCTTTCTCGTCACCATCACAAATTCCGGCACAGTTCCGGCCACTGCGGTCGTTGCTGATACGCTTCCTCCGGATCTGGTAGGCGGAGGTCCGATACCCATCGTGACCCCCAACGGGATCTCCCGCTCGAATTCAGTGGGCAGCACCACGGTGACTGGAACTGTTATGGTCACCACCACGCTTCCTCACCAGATGTTCGCAGGTGAAACCGTATCGATCAATTCCGTCCCGGCCCCCACAACTCCCGATCTAAATCATCCTGGCCAGTTACTGACTGACCCAGGCTTCACTGGCGTGTTCACGGTTGTCTCTACCCCGACTCCCACGACTTTTACTTATACCCAGACAATTCCGTTGAGCCAGTTCCCGCAAACCAACCCCAACAACCTGCAGCCCATCCCGGGCACGGATACCAGCGGAGGCGGAAATGCCACTAATCCAACCTGCCAGATACAAACCGGTCCGGGTTCTTGCAGCACGGCCAGCTTCTCCAGCCGGGCCCCGATTGCCGCGGCAACCGCAACTCCTCCGGGAGCTGTCCGCAGCGGCAACGTAGTTACGATCACCACCACCGTGCCGCATCAGTTGTTTGTCGGGCAGACTGTGACCATCACGGGCGTGACCGATACTTCTTTCAATGGCACATTCACCGTAACCTCAGCGAACTCGCCCATACAATTTACCTATAACAAGACGGCGGCCAATGCCAGCAGCGGCGGCGGCAACATCGTGCCCACTGCAACGACAGCGCAGTTGATGACATTTCCTGCGATCGGCGCCGGAAAAAGCCGCACGGCCATCATCACCGCCACCACCAAGCCGAATGCCGTGAATGGCAACCTCATCCTTAACTTCGCCCAGATCAGCAATAGATCTGTGGTTGATACAAACGGCTTAAACGATGTGGCGCAGTCCACAATTACCATTGGCACGCAGTCCGGCACCAGCCTCAGCGTGCCCACTGCCACCGGACCTTATGGTGGTTTCGCTACGCTCAGCGCCACTCTGGTTGATTCAGCCAATAATCCGATTGCCGGAAAGGCCATTGGCTTCAATTTCAACCTGACCAACAACACGTATTCAGGCGTGACCAATGGCAGCGGCGTTGCCACCGTGACCGTGCCCCTGAGCACCATCACCGTGGGGACTCACACCAACGCGTTTACCGTGAACTTCGCCGGCGACGGCACCTACAATCCCAGCAGCGCTCAGGGCACCCTGATCGTGACCAAAGCGCAATTGACTGTAACCGCCAATGATCAGTCCAGGCTTTACGGTGATCCGAATCCTCAGTTCACCTATACCATCACTGGTTTTGTGAATGGCGATACCATCGCGGTCGTGAGCGGCGCGGCGGATTGCACCACCACGGCCACGCAGACCAGTCCTGTAGGCACTTATCCGATTACCTGCACCCAGAACACTCTCACCGCCACCAATTACGTATTTGTGTTCGTGCCCGGCACTCTCACCATCAATCCCGCGCCCCTGACCGTGACCGCGGATAATGCCAGCCGTGCCTATGGCGCTGCTAATCCGGCCTTCACCGGAACCATCACCGGACTGAAGAACGGTGACAACATCACGGCCACGTATAGCACCACAGCTACTCCGGCCAGCCCCGTCGGAACGTATCCGATCGTGCCTGCGCTGGTTGATCCGAATAACCTGCTCGGCAACTATACTGTGACCATCAACAATGGCACGCTGACCGTGACGGCGGCGGTCCTCATCGTGACTGCGAACAATGCGGCGCGCCTCTATGGTGATCCCAATCCGCCCTTCAGCGGGAGCATCGCCGGTCTGGTGAATGGTGACAACATCACCGCCACCTACACCACTACCGCCACTCCCGCCAGCCCGATTGGTAACTACCCGATCGTGCCGGTGCTGAGCGATCCCAACAACAAGCTCGGCAACTACGCTGTCACCATCAACAACGGCAACCTGGTGGTCAGCCCGGCGCCGCTGGTGGTTACCGCAGCCAATGCGACTCGCGCCTATGGCGATCCGAACCCGGTCTTCACAGGTACGACCACCGGCATTAAGAACAATGACAACATCAGCGCCACCTATAGCACCACCGCGACGCAAACCAGCCCCGCGGGCACATATCCCATCGTCCCGACATTGGTTGATCCCAACAACGTGCTGGGCAACTACTCGGTGACCATCAATAACGGAACTCTTACTGTGACCGCCGCCGTACTGACGGTGACTGCGGCCAATGCCACCCGCCTTTACGGTGATCCCAACCCGGCATTTACCGGAACCATCACCGGCCTGAGGAATGGCGACAACATCACTGCCACCTATAGCACCACCGCCGATCCCACCAGCCCGGTTGGCACGTATGCCATCGTGCCCACGCTGGTGGATCCGAACGGCGCACTGGTCAACTACCAGGTTGTGATCAACAATGGCGTGCTCACGATTACCCAGGCGCCGCTTACAGTCACCGCCAACAATGCAACTCGCGTGTACGGTGATCCCAATCCGGTCTTCACCGGCTCGATCATCGGGCTGAAGAACGGTGACAACATCACCGCGCTCTTCTCCAGCGCCGATCCCACGGCGGCGGTTGGAACCTATCCCATCGTGCCCACGCTGGTGGATCCCACGAACAAACTCGGCAACTACAGCGTAACCATCAACAATGGCGTCCTCACGGTCACTCCCGCTCCGTTGAGCGTGACTGCCGCCAATGCCAGCCGCTTGTTTGGCACGCCTAATCCTCCATTCACCGGACTTGTCTCTGGACTCAAGAATGGTGACAACATCACCGCCACTTACAGCACAACTGCAGTAGCCACCAGCCCGGCAGGCACGTATGCAATCGTTCCTGCTCTGGTCGATCCAGCCGCCAAGCTGGGCAATTACACCGTTACCTCGAATAATGGCACGCTCACGGTCAATACTGCGCCCACGGCGAACTTCGTTTTCGTGAATAACCAGACTGCCGCGAACAGCATCTCCAGTTACTCGGTTTCTGTGGATGGTTCGCTCACGGCGCTCTCCGGATCACCCTTTGCCACGGGCGGCAGCAGCACCACCACGGCCTGCACCGCAGTGGATCGGATCACGCTCAGCGCCGGCAATAATCTGTTGTTCGTCTCCAACAACGGCGACCTGAGCATCAGCGCCTTCCAGATTGATCCGGCCAGCGGTGCGTTGACCGCAGCCACCGGCTCGCCTTTCGCCTCTGGCCTCACTCTGGATTCCTGCGCGGGCATTTCGCTGGCCGCCACGCCTGATGGACGCTTCCTCATGGCTTCCAGCAATGGCCAGATCAAAACTTTCAGCATCGGAGCGGGCGGGGTGCTCACTCTGGTTTCCACTTCCGCCAACCCGATCACGCCCAACGCCGGCATGAAGATTTCCGCCAATGGCCAGTTCCTGGCCACTGCGGATGCCGCCGGCGTTGCGTTGTTCACCATTAACTTTGACGGTTCGCTCACCCAGGTATCCGGTTCGCCGTTTACTAAAGAAGGCGCAGGCTCATTGGCAGGACTGGATTTCAGCTCCACTAGCGGCCTGCTCTATGGCGCGGAAAGCAGCGCGACCGGAACCATCACCGACGCATGGACAGTGGGCGCGAATGGTCTTCTCTCTGCAATCACGGGAAGCCCTTTCAGCACCACGCAGAACAACTCCAGCGTAGTGCTGCTCAGTCCTGATAATCGCTGGTTGTTCTCGAGCAATCAGGGCAGCAACAGCGTCAATTCGTTCAGCGTTGCCGCCGATGGCTCTTTGACCAGCATTGGCAGCTTCGGCAGCACTGCATCTCTGCATGTTCCCGCAGGCATGTCGACCGACCGCTCCGGATCGTTGCTGTATGTAGCTGATGACAGCTTTGGCGTCGCAGTCTTCCGCATCGGCGGTACGGGTTCGCTCTCGCAGCTTGGTGATGTAGCCATCGCAGGCGCAGGCCAGGTGCAGGGACTCGTAGCCTATCCGCCGCGCATGGCCGGCAGCGCTGACGTGAGCGTTGCGGTGAGCGCGTCGTCCACCAGCGTGATCGCCGGACAGAACGTAACCTACACCGCGACCATCACCAACAATGGATCTGATCCGGCTGCAGCCACTATCACTGACGCTCTGCCTGCCGGATTGACTGTGGTTTCCTGCTCGGCCACCGGCAACGGAACGTGCGGAGCCACCGGCAGCAACCAGGTTGCCAGCTTCTATCTGCTCCAGAGCGGCCAATCGCAGACCGTAACCATCGTCGCCCAGACCGGCAGCACCATTGCCGCCGGAACAGTCATCACCAATACCGTCTCCATCAGCAACAGCTCGGCTGTTGATGCCAACGCCGCGAATAACTCCGCCAGCGTAGACATCACCATCCAGGCCAGAACGACCGCGTCTGTTACGGTGAATCCCGCCAGCGGAACTTATGGCGGTAACGCTGCGCTCTCAGCCATGTTGAGAGATTCGGCCAGCGCGCCTCTCTCAGGCAAGACCCTCAGCTTCACGCTGAACGGCAGTCCCGCAGGCAGCGCCGTAACTGACGCCATCGGTACCGCTTCCGTTTCCGTGGGCTTGGGTAGTCTCGCCGCCGGATCGTATCCGGGTGCGGTTACTGCCGGCTTTGCCGGTGATGCCACCTTCGCTCCCACCAGCGGCAGCGGCGACCTGACCGTGAGTCCGGCGGTCTTGACCGTGACTGCCGCCAATACCTCCCGAGTGTACGGTGACGCCAATCCGGCATTGACGTTTACACTCTCTGGATTCGTGAACGGGGATACCTCTGCCGTTGTCAGCGGAAGCGCCAACTGCACCACCACCGCAGATGCCGCCAGCAACGTGGGGAACTACCCCATCACCTGCACCACTGGCACACTGGCTGCGGCCAATTACACCTTCACCTTCGTGAATGGCACGTTGAGCATTACTCCGGCGGCCCTGACTGTCACTGCCGACAGCACTAGCCGCTTGTACGGTGATGCCAATCCAACCTTTACCGGGACCGTTACCGGTTTGAAGAACGGTGACACCATTACCGCCACCTACAGCACCACGGCCACTCCTGCAAGCGCAGTGGGAACTTATCCCATCACGCCTGCCCTGGTGGATCCGACGAACAAGCTGGGCAACTACACGGTGACTTCCAATAACGGAACTCTCACCGTGAACCCCGCTCCGCTGTCGGTGGTTGCTGCCAATGCCGGCCGCTTCTATGGTGATCCGAACCCGGCTTTCACCGGAACCATCACCGGAATCAAGAACGGTGACAACATCACTGCCACTTACAGCACCACCGCCGTTGATGCAAGCGTGATTGGCACCTATCCCATCGTTCCCACGCTGGTTGATCCCACGGGTAAGCTCGGCAACTATGTAGTCACCTCAACCAACGGAACGCTCACCATCAATCCTGCTCCGTTGACCGTAACTGCCGCCAATGCCACGCGCCTCTACGGTGATCCGAATCCGGCCTTCACCGGAACCATCACCGGCATCAGGAATGGCGATGCTATCGGCGTCAGCTTCTCCAGCGCTGCTGTAGCCACCAGCCCGGTTGGGACTTATCCCATCGTGCCGGCGCTCTCTGATCCAACCAATAAACTCAGCAACTACGCGGTTACTTTGAATAACGGAACGCTCACTGTAAGTCCCGCTCCGTTGACGGTGACTGCCGCGAATGCCGGCCGCGTCTATGGTGACCCGAACCCGGCCTTCACCGGCACGATTACCGGCATCAAGAACGGCGATAACATCACCGCCACTTACGCCAGCGCTACGGATGCGACCACCGCAGTAGGCACGTATCCAATCGTTCCCACGCTGGTTGATCCGGCTGGAGCGCTTGCCAATTACACCGTAACCTCCAACAACGGAACCCTGACGATTACCCAGGCGCCGCTGACGGTCACGGCAAATAACGCCAGCCGCGTGTACGGCGATCCCAACCCCACCTTCACCGGAACCATTACCGGCCTGAAGAATGGTGACAACATCACCGCCACGTACTCCAGCGTGGATGCCACTGCCGCCGTGGGAACCTATCCCATCACGCCTGCCCTGGTTGATCCAGCGAACAAGCTGGGCAACTATGCGGTGATCTCCACGGCACTTACACCATCGTGCCCGCTCTGGTTGATCCAGCGAACAAGCTCGGCAATTACACCGTGACCTCAAGCAATGGCACGCTGACCCTTACCGCGGCCCCTCTGACCGTGGCTGCCGATAACCTGAGCCGCTTGTATGGCGATCCCAACCCGACCCTCACTGGAACCACTACCGGGTTGAAGAATGGTGAAACCATCAGCGTCACGTACTCCACCACGGCCACGCAGACCAGTGCGGTGGGAACGTACCCAATCGCGCCTGCGGTGATCGATCCTAACAACGTGCTGGGTAACTACTCGCTTACGGTTGTGAACGGAACGCTGACTGTGAATCCGGCTCCGCTGACCGTAGCCGTGACCAGCTTCAGCCGGTTGTACGGCGATCCTAACCCGGTCTTTACCGGCAGCATCACTGGCATCAAGAACGGTGACAACATCACTGCTGCGTTTGCCACCAGCGCCGACCCAACCAGCAATGTGGGCTCATACCCCATCCTGGCGGCGCTCATCGATCCTGACGGCAAACTTGGCAATTACACGGTCACCAACAACCCTGGAACGCTGCTCGTGAATCCGGCCCCGCTGAACGTCGTGGCCGCTGACGCCAGCCGGCTCTATGGCGATCCCAATCCGGCGTTTACCGGCGCCATCACCGGAATCAAGAACGGTGACAACATCACCGCCACCTATGCCGGCGCCGCCGATCCGACCAGCGCGGTGGGCACGTATCCAATCGTTCCCACTCTGGTGGATCCGGCGAACAAGCTGGGGAATTACACCGTGACCTCCACTAACGGAACGCTCACCGTGAACCCCGCGCCGCTGACCATTCAGGCCAATGACGCTACGAAGAATGCAGGCGATCCTAACCCGGCATTCACCGGCGTCATTACCGGAATCAAGAACAACGACAACATCACCGCGAGTTACTCCAGCCCGGCGGATGCAACCAGTCCGGCGGGAACGTATCCGATTATCCCCAGTGCTGATCCGAACCCATTGCTCAGCAATTATTCGATAACGCTGATCAATGGAACATTAACTGTGCAGTAGCATGCCGCAAACAGGCTGGCAGCACGTCTGCCATCCTGAATTTTCAGATATAGGAGTTGATGCTGTTCATAGGCAGAGATGGATACCAGGCCAGTTTCGCGACAGTAGAGATGCAATCAGTCCCGAAGGGACAAATGAAAGTAGCCCGGCATGGAGCGAAGCGGAATGCCGGGTGGTGAACCCAAAACTGTTGTGAGTCCGGCTTTAGCCGGACGACTGAATACGAACTGAAGAATTAAGAACTTTAATCTCCCTTCAATAGTTCTCTAATTGACGCAGCTTAAACCTTAAAATGCGCCAATTTTATTTGGATGTTGCCGGAAGTGTCGGCAGAAACAAAAACCGATTGAAAGATTCAAATGCAAGTTTCGAGTCCACAAGTCCAGGAGCGCGTCTCCGGACGGGAAGGCAAACAGAAATGACATTCGTTACAGAGAGAACGGCCTCCGGCCGGAGAAGCAGTTTGTTCAGCATGGGCTTGTGTTTCGCAGTTCTTGTGCTGCTGGTGGTGAGTGCAGGTGCGCAGTCCACCGCGGTTCCACCCGACCTGGCGACCCAGATCATGGGCGTAAGCGCCACCACTCCCAATCCGCAGAACCCGCCAACTGCTCCACTTGGAGGCATTGTCCTCTATGGTTCAGGTATCAATCCCGCAACCGGTCGCCAATGGCGCCATTTCTGGGTCGGCGATACCAACTTCGGACTTTGCCGCGTCGATCCCGATATTGATACAGGCATAGCGCAACTTCGCGCCAATCCCCTGGCTCCATCCACGTTTAACATCAACATCAACCAGTGCCCCTTCAAGATCAACGGCTCGTCTGTTACCGGCGGCCCGATGGCCTTCGATCCCATCAACAATTTCCTGTACTTCGTGGATGAGCAGAATTCATCGCAGGGCATCTTCCGTATGGGTTTCCTGCCCGGCGCTGATAGCGGACACGGATCGCTCGATTTCGGAAACCTCTTCGGCATGGGGGGCAATATCACCGGCAGCCGCTTCAGCGGCGGCCAGAGCGGATGCTCCTTCCCTACGGATAGCACCGTTACCCTGAATCCTCCCGCAGGACGTCCCAACGGAATCGCCCTTTCGCCCAATGGTGATGTCTTCGTCGGCTTCAAGCGTACGGGCACAATCATCCGCTTCAACAGCCCGGCAACCGCCACTACCGCCGGCTTTGGCACATGCAATGATTTTGTCCAGCTTGTTGCAGCAACTCCCGGACGCGCGCGCGGTAACGGAATCGCCTTCATCGGGCACGATCTCTGGGGCGCGGGCGAGGCCGGCGCTTTTGTCATTGCCAATGCCGACACGACTTGCCAGGCCCTGAGCGAAACGCCCATTCAAAACCCGGTTTGCGCCGATGTCAGCCCTGCTGCTCTGGCGATTACTCCCACCGCCGTTTATTCAGACCAGCTTTACCCCAATCTGAATGGCGACAACCTTTATATGGGCAGCGGAACGGATGCGATCTGGGCCGGCAACGTGACTGCCGGTGCAGCCGGAGTCAGTCCGTTCATCATTGTGAATCCATTTGAACCCGCACTGGCATTCGGCACCGCTCCCCCGCCCGCAGCCCCGGGTACTCCTGCGGTGGTGAATGGCAACGGTGTTTTTGCCGACATGGATGATCCGGCCAATAGCGTGATGTACATCGGCCTCGATCCCAGCGGCAACGCGACTCTGGCCAAAGGTCAGTGGTGGAGAGTAGAGCAGAATCCATCGCCTGCCGCAGCTCCGGGAACTCCCACGCAGGTCAGGGCAGTTGCCGGTCTTGCCAGTTCACCCACGCCTCAGGCCACGGTGAGTTGGGCCCCCGCACAAAACGCGCAGCCGGTCACCAGTTACACCGTTCAGGTGGTTTCCGGTGGCGTGATCGTGAATACCGTCGTGGTCACCAGCCCGGTTCCCGGCGGCCCTGTTCCCAACTTCACCACCATTGGCGGGTTGACGAACTTTACCACCTATACATTCGAGGTTGCCGCCAGCAATGGCAATGGCCCCAGCGCTTTCTCGGCGGATAGCAATCCGGTAACGCCTCCCCTGGTTCGCGTGCCTGGAATTCCCACCAACGTCAGCGCCATCGCCGGAGATCAGGCCGCGCTGATTAACTGGACCGCTCCCGTGTTCCCCGGAGATTCACCCATCACCGGCTACACCGTAACGGTGATTGCCAGTAACGTGCGTACCGCTACCACATTCAACGCCCCCGCCGGTGCCACCAGCCTGATTGCCAATGGCCTCACCAATGGCACGACCTATGAGTTCGTGGTTCATGCGAGCAATGCTTCCGGCCCCGGAATGGATTCCTCTCCGACCAATGATGTTGTGCCCGCGACGCCCGCGAACCCTGTCACCGTCACGGTGAATGGTCCGCCTGCTCCAACCACTGTTCCTACGCAGGTGACCTTTGCGGTCACGGTGACCAACAATACGCAATTCCCATATACCAGCGCCAGCGTGACGCATACACTCACGCAGGCCAATTTTGACGGGGCCTACCTGGTGCTGGCGCAACCTTCGCAGGGAAGCTGCACTGGAGGCGGCAGCGGTGTTGTTACCATCGCCTGTCCCATTGGCACTCTCGCCGGACTCGGCAAGGTGACCTACAACGTCATCATGCAGATTCAGGGCAATCCGGCCACGCTGAATTCCACCTTTGGCGGCACGGACGCAGGCGGAAACGTGATCAGCCCCAGCAACAGCTTCACCCTCACGCCTGCTCCGCCCACCTCCACCACCGACCTGCAACTCAACGGCAGCGCCTCCAATGGCGGGCCTACGGTAACCGGAGTGGTGGGCGGCGCGCCTGACGCCTTCACCTGGAAAGTAAAAAACAACACCAGCACCACCGCTAACGCCGTGGTCTTCTCCAACACCATGCCAAGAAGCCTGAAGTTTGATTCGGTCAGCCTCTCGCCTGCAGGATTGGGAACCTGCACTGCGCCGGCAGCCGGTACTCTTGGGGCTACCGTCACCTGTAACATCTCGGTGTTCGGCATTGGTGTAAACACCAACCAGTTCCAGGTGACGGTCAACACCCATGTGATGAGCGCCGGAACGATCTCCAACACTGGCACGATCAGCTTCAGCGGAACTGATACAAACCAGAACAACAACAAATCCACCGTCACCATAAACGCAAGGTAAGAAGAGAAGCGCCGGGGCCGAAAGGCCCCGGCGCCGTTTAAGGGTGGAAGCCCCGGACTTGCGAGTTGAGTTTAAAGGTGGAAGCCCGGACTTTAGTCCGGAGGATAGACAGAATGCGCGTTTCAAGTGCGCGAGTTGAGTTTCGAGGTGGAAGCCCCGGACTTTAGTCCGGGGAGTGGGCTTTCAAGCCCACGTAGATATGAACTAACAGAAGGAGCGCTTTAGCGCTGGTGGTGCCGCAGGTGCTCCCGATGTTTACAGCAATTTCGAATCGCTTTACCCGCACCGCCGTCGCCTGCGAAAAATGGCGACAAGCACAACTTGCATGGGCTGCTTCCTTCCGGATTTTTGTTGCCGTGCATGAGCGCTGAGGATGAGAGATTTGCGTGCCTGCTGTAGGAAAGAAATTCAGAAGCGAGGAGTCTATGCACAAACTTACAAAAACATTTCTCAGCGCGTTATTGCTGCTGTTTATGGTCACGCAGGCGCTGGCCCAGCGCGCCATCAATGATTCAGATCGTGTCACCCTGCACGGCAACGTCCATCCCCTGGCGCGAACTGAATTTGACCGGGGCTCGGCCGATCCTAACATGGCGATGGATAACATCATCATGTCGCTTTCAGTGCGTCCTTCGGCGCAGGCCGCGCTGGTGCAGTTGCTGAAAGACCAGCAGGACCCGAAGTCGCCCAGCTATCACAAGTGGCTCACCCCGCAGCAGTTTGCCGCGCATTTTGGCCCCACCGACCAGGACATCACGGATGTAACCAACTGGCTCAAGAGTCATGGCTTCCGCGTCAACTCGGTTGCCAATGGGCGCTTGTCCATCACCTTCAGCGGCAGGGTGCAGCAGGTGGAGCAGGCTTTTCAGACTAACATCCGCCAGTACCAGGTCAATGGCAAGATGCACCACGCCAACGCCACCGATCCCACCATCCCGCGCGCCTTCACCGGCTTGGTGAATGGACTGGTCTCACTCAATGATTTTCCCAAGCATCGCAACAGCAACGCACACCAGTTGCCGCCGCTGTTTAACAACGGCACCGGCACCGGCACGCATTTCCTCGCTCCCGGCGATTTTGCTGCCATCTATAACGTGACTCCTTTATATACGGCGGGCATTGACGGCACTGGCCAGAACATCGCGATCGTGGGCCGCACCAACATCAATATCAATGACGTGCGCGCCTTCCGCAGCTTTTTCAGTCTTCCCCCAAAGGATCCCGTGATCTTTGTCAACGGCCCCGATCCCGGCGACCTGGGCGGCAATGAAGAGACTGAGGCCCTTCTCGATGTAGAGTGGTCCGGAGCAGTCGCTAAGAACGCCAACATTGAGTTTGTCGTCAGCGCCAGCACCAGCACCACTGATGGCGTAGACCTCTCGGCTTCCTTCATCGTCAACAACAACCTTGCCCATGTCATGAGCACCAGCTTCGGCCTGTGCGAGGCCGCGCTGGGCGCCACCGGCAACATGTTCTGGAACAGCCTGTGGTCGCAGGCTGCCTCGCAGGGAATCACATCGTTCGTCGCTTCCGGCGATAGCGGAGCGGCTGGCTGCGATGGCTCCGGTTCATTGAGCGCTACCGGCGGCCCGGCAGTCTCCGGCTTGAGTTCCACGCCGTTCAACGTCGCCGTAGGCGGCACTGAGTTCAATGACGGCGCGGGAACTTTCTGGGCGGATGGCAATAATCCTGACCAATCGTCCGCGCTCGGCTACATTCCTGAAGTCGTATGGAATGAGAGCGGCACAACCGCGACTGGCTCCGGATTGTTTGCCTCAGGCGGCGGCGTGAGCACGCAATACACCAAGCCTGCTTTCCAGATTGCTCCCGGCGTTCCTGCCGATGGACAGAGGGATGTCCCCGATGTCTCACTGACTTCGGCTCTGCATGATGGATACATGGTCATTCAGGGCAACACGCCGACCGCGCTCGGATTGCAGGTTGTGGGTGGCACCTCGGCTGCCTCGCCTTCCTTCGCCGGAATCATGGCGCTGGTCGTGCAGAAGACCGGTTCAGCTCAGGGCAATGCCAACAACTCTTTCTATTTCATGGCTTCGAACCAGGCGGCCGGTGGTATCGCGGTCTTCCATGACACCACCAGCGGCGATAACAGCGTCCCCGGTGTTGCTGGTTTTGCCGCAACCGCCGGTTATGATCTCTCCACCGGATTGGGATCGGTGGATGCCGCCAACCTGGTCAACTTCTGGAACAACAATGCTGCTGATTTCTCCATCGCTGCCGCTCCAGCATCCCAGTCGGTAACGCAGGGAGGAACAACCGGCAACTACACCATCACTCTGGGCACTATTAACGGATTTGCAGGGACCGCAAACCTGAGCGTGACGGGGCTGCCCGCAGGCGCAACTCCTGCTTTCGGATCGGCCAGTGTTGCCGTTTCCGGATCGACGACATTATCGATCGTAACCGCCCCGACCACTCCGGTTGGCGCCTATACGCTTACAATTACCGCCGCCTCCGGAACCCTGACCCACTCGACCACCGTCAGCCTGGTGGTGAACCCCACGCCCGACTTCACGCTCAGCGTGGCTCCCGGTTCGCAAACCATCAATGCCGGTGACAGCACCAGCTTTACCGCTTCCATCGGCGTAATCGGATCGTATGCAGGCACGGTAACGCTGAGCGTAAGCGGAGTGCCCGCAGGCGCCACTCCAACTTTCGCTCCGGGCAACAGCGTGGTAGCGCCGGGTTCAGTCACTCTGTCGCTGGCGACCACCACCAGTCTTGCTCCGGGCAGCTACCCGCTCACCATCACCGCAACCGATGGCACGTTGACACACAGTGCTGGCGTCACCTTGGTTGTGAATCAGCCCGTTCCTCCACCCGCAGATTTCACGCTCAGCGTCTTCCCGGCATCGCAGACGGTGCAGGCTGGCCAGAACAGCGGTTATGGAATCTCGGTTGCACCCGTGAATGGCTTTATGGGTGTGGTGGTCCTTTCTGTGAGCGGCCTGCCGGCGAATTCCACCGGAACCATAGCGCCAAGCTCGATTGCTACTTCGGGCACCACCAACCTGACGGTGAACACCAACCTCAATACAGCGCCGGGAATGTACACGCTCACTATCACAGCCACCAGCGGTAACCTGGTGCACACCGGAACTGTGACCCTCAACGTCACTCCTCCGCCGCCACCGGATTTCACAGTGACCGCTGATCCCAGTCCGGTCACCATCAAGCGCGGCACCAGCGGCGGCACCACGCTCTCGGGTTCCGGCAGCAATGGGTTTACCGGGACGATCTCTTTCGCGCTCGGACCATTGCCTACCCTGGTCACAGCGAATGTTCCCGGCTCGATCAAGGTTCCACCTCCGCCCAGCACCTCGGCCCTGAACCTCACTGTCGACAAGAAGGCCAAGTCGGGCACCTACACCATCAATGTGATCTGCACCAGCGGCGCAATCAGCCACACGGTGCCGGTAACGCTCATCATCCCGTAAACGTGAGCAGCAAGCAGTACCTCGAGTGGCCTTGGAAACAGGGCCACTCATTTTTCATTGGGTGGAACTTATCAGTTGAAACTTCCTGATACTGAACTCCGCACTGATCAGCGTGCATCAGCGTGCATCAGCGGCAAAATGAAATTCAGCGGGAACAAAAAATGACCACTGGCGGAAATATGCCCCCGTCCCTTTTAGAAGGAAGGCATGCTCAGCCGCCAGTGGTCGAGGCGGACGACGCGTTCGTCCGACCGCTCAGCGGGCCGGGTGGCCCGCCGAGAGGTCCCGCAAAATCTAGAAAGCCGTCTTTTCGATCTCGGTCGGATTTACGAAGGTGACACCCTGCGCGGTCGGGATCGGTGTGGGCAGCGGCCGCAGGAACGGCGCGCCTCCGTCATCGATTTCCCAGCGAACCAGCATGGCGTTATCTTCGTGTACGGTGTTGTGGCAGTGCTCCATGAACATGCCGCCCCAGTCACGGAACTGCATGGTCAGGGTCACGCTGCCGCTGGGCCGCAGACGGTAGACGTCTTTACGGCCCTTCTCCCATGCCGGAACGTTGCTCGCACTGCCGTTCCTGGCCAGGATCTGGCCTTCTTCAAAGTGAATGTGGATGGGGTGATCCCAGCCGCCGCCGGCGTTCTGCAGCGTCCAGATTTCACGCGTGCCGAACTTGGGCGCAGCCGAGATGCGGCCGAAATCGGCCTTCTTCATGCCGGCGCCGTTGGTCTGAACGCCCCACTGGCCGCCGCCTGCATACGAAGACGTGGGATCGAAGGTGGTCTGCTTGGCGCCGCTGCCGAACTGGAAGGTGCGTGTTGCAGAGACTGGAATGGCCGACAAGTCGGGATTCGGAATCATGGTGTCCGGAACCACGCTCTGATCGGGTTGGGCCGGATCACACACGATGCGGAACTCCAGGAACTTGCCCACAGCGGGATCGCCGGAGGTGCCGGAGAGCGCCTGCGCCAGCGTCAGGTCCTGGTGGGGTTTCGTGCCATTCTGATGTTCGCAGAGGTTCACCATCCAGACTTTGCTGCCGTTGGTGAAGGCAGAGAAGTCCACCACGATGTCATAGCGCTCGGCAATGCCCTGCTCGTCAAGCGCGGTGAGCGTTACCGGATGCGGGAACAGGTTGCCGTCATTGGCAATCTGAATCATGGGCACCGCATTACCTGATGAATTGGCGATGGCCACCTTGAAGAAGCGTGACACGCTGGCGTTGAGGATGCGGAAGCGGTACTTACGGCGCTCGACTTCGAAATAAGGCTTGTAGGCGAGGTTCACGGTCATCACGTCGCCCAGGAAGCCATCGAAGTTGAAGATGTCGAAGTAAAGCTGGCCGTTCTGGTCCCATGCTTTATCGGCGAGCATGAGGTTAACGTCGTAATCGAGGTTGCCCCACGAATCGCGGGTGCCGCTGGGCAGCCTGAAGTTCACGCCATCGTTGATTCCCTCGTTGCCACGATCGAGCGAGCTGTAGATGTTGAACATGGCAGCGTTGCCCTTGTACACGTTCTGCGAGGTGAAGCTGAACATGTGATCGTGGAACCAGTGAGTGGACATGGTTTCGTGCCAGTCACCAGCCACCTTGTTGATCCCGCCGCTGTCATCAGGACTGCCGGCCCGGGGATCGGTTGCGGCGGTGTTGATGGTGGTCCATCCGGCCAGGACGATGGGCCAGTGATAGTCATAGAACTGGTTGGGGAAGAAGTACGCCCCGGTGAAGCCGTCATTCTCCGCGCCATGGTGGCCGTTGTGCTCGTGGGTGGAAATGGTGTTGCGTCCGAAACCATTGTTCTGGTTTACGTCGGCAGGCAGTTGGTTGTGATGCCGGAACAGGAGGGGCTCGCCATAGCGCGCCTTTACCAGTTTCGGGGGAATGGTACCGTTGAACGTCCACACTGAGTTCGGATCCTGCGTGGGCAGCCCAGGGTGGAACTTCAATGGAATCGGAGTTGTGGGATCAAAACCTGAATTCTGGTTGTTGGGAACGCCGGGATTGTAGACCGTGTTCGTCTGTGCTTGAGCCTGCGTCATCTCCACCGCAACCTGAGGTGGAAACTGGCTGAAGCGCTGGTGCGCCCAGATCGGTCCCGGTGGACGGCCTTCAATGGGGCCGAAGCCGCCGCCGAGGGCTGGATCGACCGGTTGCTGGGTCTGATTGGATTGCGCGGTGGGGGCCGGAGTCAGGCTCGACACCGGATTGCGCGCAATCACATCAAAGCGCAGCATCGGTTGGGTGAAGGGCTGCACTCCAAACAACGGGCTCGGTGCAGCGCCGGTCGGTATGTCGAACACACCTTCAGGGCTTTGCGCGGCTGTCGATTGGGCATGAGCGCTGGGGACGAAAGGACTCAGGCCGCCGATGGGCGACAGAATCCCGGCCGTAGTAAAGAGACCCCATTTGACCAGATCGCGGCGCGATACTTGTCCCGTGGAAAGTGCCTTCACTATTTCCATGCGGTTCTTCCGGGCATTCTCCGCCTCTCTGAGCCGCGATTTTGAAGCATTCCATGGCAAATAAATCTTGCTCATTCAGTTGCTCTCCTTGTTGACTTTCAATTGAACACAGCTATGCGCCCGCTCAAAAAACGAGCGCATGGCAGTGAATAGCTGTCCGGAAGGATCGCGTGGGCATGGCCGATCTGCATTGATTGCGATGAGCCCGTATTCACGTCGCAACTGCAGCAATGCCGATCGGCTATAGGTCAGGCTGCGACATCAGCGTGATCCATACTTCGCCTCAGGGATTAGACGAACATTAAATTGAGATTAGAGATTTTAATAATCGGAGACGGGAAAAGAGATGTTCTTTGTTGTTTTCAGGAGACAGGAGACTTGAGTAGATCGTTGATATATAAGAGTTTATCAATCATCATGACCTGTAGTTTCCGCAGCCTCCCAGGTATATTCTTGATTGTTAATTTTTATTAATTTTCGCCACTCGGTTTAATAATCGGGATAAGAGGAATCCCAGACTAGGGTTCATATTAGACGAGATATCGATTCAAGAAATTGCGTGGAAGTTTTTTGGGCTCTGTAGCAGAATCTGTGGGCAAAAGGGCCGTGGAAAAGACGCGTAGTGGAAAAGTCTAAAGGCGGGACTTTCCCACTACGCTTGGAAATACCGCAAGAGCAGCGGGATTTCCAC
>QHVI01000006.1 GCA_003223515.1 Candidatus Angelobacter sp. Gp1-AA117 | reverse complement strand
GTCATCGGTAGTCGCCTTAAACAATCCGGCATGTTCTGGACCGTTCGCGGTGCCAACGCCATCATCGCCCTTCGCTGTTGCCGACTCAGTGGTCGGTTTGAGGATTATTGGGAGGCGAGGCGCGCTTAGTTCTCACTTTTATGTCGCACACCCCTACCCTGACACAACAGTAAAAGGCACCCGCTGCCATATTTCTTACGCCTTGTGCAAGGCGCGGTTCTGCCGAACCGTTTAAAGTAGAGTTCTTCAATGAATTGCGGCAGAGGCAGCTTCCAGGACTCTTGCTTATGATTGTCAATCTTGCCCAATTTGGCTCCGCTGCGCTGGGGTCATGCTCGGTATTCGACGGTACGGCCCTGTGGCGTTTTCTTCTGATTTGTACGCCGCTTCTTTGCACGCCTTTTCATTTTCTTGGACCGCACGCTCCCGTCTGCCATTTCGACTACAACCTTTGGGCGTTTTGGTTTTGTTCCGTTCGGGTGATTGGTCAGCCTGGCAACCGCAATAGGGCCCTGGGCCATATCCAACCCAAAAATTTCGGAGAGGTCTTCACCAGCGCTAAGGACCTTGGCTGTCACCGGTCCTTTGCCTGTCAGGGGTTGGACATCGCTGGCCCTGGAGATCAGTTCTTTCTCATCAACCTGGTTGAGCCTGAAGAGGAGTTCAGGTTGCTGGTCAAGCCGTGCGCCAATACCATAAAGCACCGCCGCAACATGCTTGCACATTGTGGCCCAATCGGGGCAACTGCACGAAAACTCGATGTGATCTGGTGATGGGAACAGGCCCGTCTTCTGTTGGCACATTCGCTCCATCACTGCTTTGGAGAAGCGTCCCTGCAGAAGCTCGATCAAAGAATCAATGCCGCCCGCACAATCTTTGCAAATAGATTTCCAGCGCGGCTTACTGACTGCGGCAATTTTTATCGTTACTTTGTAAATACTCGAACCGCTGACCAGCGCCTTGATTTCCCCGGCAGCAATCTTGAGATCGATGACTGAACCGTTGCGCGCATATGTCCGCCCTCGCGGGAGGCGGTTTTCAAAATCACTGTAGCGCTCCAGGTTGTCGCACCAGGCCTTGCCCCAAAACGTGGTAGCGATGGCCCGGCCTTGAATCACCACGGGAGACACATCTTTCCCTTGCTTCCGCAGCTTCGCCATCTTGAGTACCGCCTGCCGCCGCCGCTCCGCCGCTGACACATAGCGTGGCCATCCCCATCCGTAGTGCATCGATCAACCCTCCTTCAACGCGCTATTGAGGTCGAGCGCAACCAGTCTGAGCAGTTCTTCATCCTGCAATTCCGTCAGGAGCAGGTCAGCGCCGCCTTCAAGCAGCTCCCTGGAAAGCTGCTGCTTCCCTTCGATCATTGCATCTATTTTTTCTTCGATTGTTCCTTTACATACGAACTTATGTACCAGAACATTCTTGCGCTGTCCAATACGAAATGCGCGATCGGTCGCCTGGTTTTCCACAGCCGGGTTCCACCAGCGGTCGAAATGCACCACGTGCGAAGCGGCGGTAAGATTCAACCCTGTGCCGCCGGCCTTGAGCGATAGCACGAAAAATCCAATCGATTCCTCTTCCTGAAAACGGCGCACCAAGTCCTGGCGTTTCTTCACCGCAGTTTCCCCGTGGAGTACCAGCCCCGGGCGGCCCCAAACCGATCCGAGGAATGCTGCCAATGGAGCAGTGATCTCGCGAAACTGAGTGAAGATCAGCGCTTTCTCCTGTTTGGCGGCAATTACTTCGGCGATCTCCCGCAGGCGCGCCCACTTGCCGCTTTCATCTTCGCTCCACGCTCCATCGCCCAGCCATTGCGATGGATGATTACAGATTTGCTTAAGCCGCATCAGGAACGACAAGACCAGCCCCTTCCGCTGGATTCCATCCGCTTGTTCCAACATCTTTGCCAGTTCCTCCACCGACTGCTGATAGAGGGCAGCCTGTTTACGGCTGAGCTGGCAGAATGCCTTGACCTCAGTTTTGTCAGGCAGGTCGGCAATCACGGTCTTATCAGTCTTCAGCCTTCGCAGGATGTATGGCCGCACCAGTTCGCGCAATGGTCCATATGGATTGTGAGGCCGGTCCGCAAGCCGTTTGGTGAAGGTGGTGAATTGCTTTGCCGATCCAAGCAGGCCGGGATTGATAAAGTCAAAGATGGACCACAAATCTCCCAGCCGGTTTTCAATAGGGGTGCCCGTAAGCGCGAACCTGGAACGCGCTTTGAGCGATTTAGCGGCGCGGGTCTGCCTGGCTCCAGGGTTCTTGATGGCCTGCGCCTCGTCAAGCACCACAAGTTGCCATGAAGTATCCGTAAGCCAGGGAAGGCGGATCAGAGATCCGTAGCTGGTGATCACCAGGTCCAACGATTGCAAGCTCTCGGAGGTAAGCGCCTTCAGCTCCCCTGCGGGCATGGCAGAAGGATGCGCAATCATTGCCTTCAATCCCGGGGAAAAGCGTTCCAGCTCTGATGCCCAGTTGGCCAGCAGCGAAGCAGGAGCGACCAGCAGACTGGGCTGCCGCTTGCCGTCCATTTGTCCTTTGAGCGATACCAGCAGCGCGAGTACCTGGATGGTCTTGCCCAATCCCATATCGTCCGCCAGGCACGCTCCCAGGCCAAGCTTGCTGAGCAGATAGAGCCAGCGCACGCCTACTTCCTGGTAGGCCCGCAATTCGCCTTTCAGGGCCGCACCGGGATGAATGCGCGCCAGCCCTTCAGGACTGCGAAGCCCTTGCAGTGTCTCCGCCAGCCACGGACCCGCAACTACCTGCGCCCAGTCAGGATCGGCACTGCCGTCTGCTTTATCGGCGGCAACATCGGCGCCTGCGAGCATGCGCATGGCCTCGCCAAAGCTGAGGCCATTTTCTTGAGCGGTGCGCTCCACCTGGCGGAAGTGTTCGATCATCCGGCCCAGGCGCTCACGATCAACTTCCACCCATCGCCCGCGCACCAGCGCCAGCCCATCAGACCTGGCCAGCAATTCCTCGATTTCTGTGACAGTCAGGGTCTCGCCATCCAGCGTGATTTCCATACGGAAATCGAGCAGCGCATCTTTGCCTAAGCCTGTGGGCTTACCGCTGCCCACCCTGGCCGTTACTTGCGGTCGCGGAGGACGGTTGGCCCGCCAGCCAGCCGGCATTCGCACCACCACGCCCGCGCTCTCCAACTGCGGGACGTCCCTCAGCAGTTGCAGCGCGTCATTGGGCCTCCAGCGCAGTGGATGGAAAATCTCGCCGGCCTCCACCATGGTCTTCAGCCATGGACACCCCTCGGCCGCCTTTTGCACGGGCATAAGCAGCGACAACAAGCGGCCCTTGTTGGCCGCTCCCGAGTATTCGCGCAGCGCCTGACCTAGCGGAAGATGCTGTGCCCTGGCATGGGCGGAGAGGCGCGCCGTGTAGGTCGCGAGAAATGCGAACGGCGCGTCTTGGTCCTTGCGGTTTTCGGCAAGATTGAAATGGACGCGGCCCACCAGGTTCCACGCGGGGTTACGCCGCTTGAGAAAATCCTGAACTCCGCATTTGGATTCGGCTAGTTCCAGCCGAAAAGCTGCGTCGAGTTCCTGCCACAGGGCATGAAGGACCTCAGGCGTCAGATACTCTGCGCCCGTCATGACCGGCGCGCTTAACACCAACTCTTGCAGTTCTGCCTCAGGCGGAGGCGGCACATGCAGGGTGTCGGGTGTTTCAATATCCGGCTGAGTGCAAAGCGCAGTGACATACCGCGCGCTGAACTCGCGCCAATAAGAAAAAGCCGGAGGAAGCGCGGTCCCGGCTTCACTGGCGCCCAGTTGCAGAAGTCCATGCCCCGCACCACGCGCGGAAGCCTCCCGCAGCCGTCGCGCAAGATCGAAATCAAGAAGCGGCGCGCCATTTTCTTCAATGAATGAGAGGCGGCCATGCGGAGTCAGGATCGGGGCCAGGGAAACAGCATCCATGCACCAAAACTATCAGGCAGGAGAAAAAGGCTGCAACTGCTGCATGGTCGTTTCGCTGCCAAGCCGCCAGAAACTGCATATAAATGATCTGACAGCGGCTCGACTCCTCGCTACTCCATGCACTTGCAGCGGTAGGTGACATCCGGGTCCCAGAGGTATTCCCCTGAGTACCCGCCGGGAATGCATCTGGTTTGACAGCCAAAATCACCCCTTTTACAATCGAAATAGCTGCCCCACACTGGTTGAGGCAGCATTCTCGTCTTAGCCCGGTTCTTTTCTTTTCGCGAGATATTGGCGGTGTAGCTCAGGTGGCTAGAGCGACGGTCTCATAATCCGTAGGTCGCTGGTTCGAGTCCAGCCGCCGCCACCAGAATCAAATCAACAATTCGCACCTTTCTTTCAGTTTCGTTGCCGCGCTGTTCTTCTGCTCTTGTGCAACCAACTCTGGCTTCTTCGAAACAGTCACGCAAATTAGAGCAGATCGAGCAAGTATGTGAATCACAGTGCCGATCAGCACCAGCCACGAGTATCACCCTGAACCCACTGGCGGTCTGATGTCACCTGCTGGAAATGATACAGACGATTACCTTTTCCATTCGTATTCACAGATTTCCGCAAATATCCACAACTGATTTGGAAAGACATATGCTATTTATGGAATCTAGCCTGTAAGATCAAATCCGAGAAATTGGAAGAAGATCAGCTAAATGGAAGCGGTTGCGAAAGAAACTGACATGTTAATGCTCTTTGAAGACCAGAATTTTCGGGGTGCATACCGGGAATATTTCATCCAGAAACGTAAAAACTTTCAGGTTGTAATTCGGGATATTCCGGAACTGTGGGATTGTTTCCAAAAAATAGACGAGATATGGGCACGAGACTTGGATGATATGAAGACAACAACAGATAGAAATGTGCCCATAGTTATTGCGATGTTCCGAAATAGCCATGCTCAGTTCCGTATTGCATTTGAGTTGGGCTTTTCCACTGCTATAAGTGAAGCTTGGGCCATTATGCGTAGTTGCATAGACACGGGTGTTGTGGCTCATAAACTGTATAGAGAACCCAACTTAATCCCAGTTTGGCTGCGGAAGGATCAGGGCAAGGCTGAGAAGAAGGCTTACAAAGCAGCATTTGAAACATTTAAGGAGCAAGGTCTTTTTCCGGTGGCATACGGTCTTTCAGAACTTTACTCCTACTATCGTGACTATTCAGAGTGGGGTGTCCATCCGGGAGTGGGTGCCATTTCGATGCATTGCAAAATTGAATCAAATGGTAATGGACAGAATTGGGATCACACATATCTAGAAACCGACCCAAAACGACTGGTTGCATTTTTGTTCACGATGTTGAAGATAGCATCTCTTATCGAGACAACGTATTTTAACTGCTTTGATAATCGTCTGAAATTAGACTACAAGTTGGTGCAGATGCGGAATGAATTCGAGCGGGCAAATCAACATACGGCTGAAGTTATAGGGCAAATCATCAGAAATGAGACGAGTCAGTGAATGTAGTTCCATGATTGAAGTCTGAATGGGATTAACCTCACAAGACAGGGGCGCTGTTTCAGCGCCCCTTTGGTTTCCAGGTCAGATACGGTTGGTCATGCTTTGAATTGTGGGCCACCGTTTGAGGATGTTTTCATTGCGATGGAGGATTCATCCGGAGGATGCAGCAGGGAATATGGCACCCGCTTCGCGGGTTCAGATGATTTCTGCTTGTTTACCCACGGTTTGCGCCGTGGGCTAGAAGAATATCGCCAGCTTCGCTGGCTGGGATATTCATGGTCTTGTCGCATCACACGAGCGCCGGAGGCGCGACATTATTGAGCCCACGTCGGAAGACGTGGGGTAAAAATCTGAATGGTAAACACCCTGCTCCGGAAGGGTCGTCGAAACCGGCTCTGAGGTCGTCGAAAATCGTCCCAAGGTCGTCAAAAACCTGCTGAGGTCGTCGAAAAGGTCCATCAGGTCGTCGGTGGAGCATGGCCAAACAGAAAGACCATGGCCTCCGGGAAACGTTTTCCCCATGATCCGGTATTGTGGCCACCTTCGGGGTCAAAGACGTACTTAACCTCTGACGGCCGCATGGGTGCGGAGCGCAGGTTGGAGGCTATTTGTTCTGCCATCTTTCTGGCAGTATCGGTGATATGCCAGCCAGGATTGTGGGCCTCGTGGCCTCCCATCCCAATCCATGACCGCAGGGGAGCGATCACGATGTTGGTGGAGTCGCGTACAAGCTGTCCGTTGCCATACCATGGCACGATTGATTCGGCGAGAAGCTTGCCAAATATTCCCGGAGCCTCCAGCGCAACATAGACCGCTGCCACTGCGCCCGCGCTGGAACCGCCGATTCCGGTGTTCTCTGCGCCTTTGGCGATACGGTATTTCTTCTCGATTACCGGCACGACTTCCTGCAACATGAACTCCGGCATGCGGCGGCCCTGAGGTTCAGGCATCTCCGGCGACATAATCACGTCCCGCCATGGAAGATATTCATGTTCACGGCTCTCACCCGCATTGTCGATTCCGACCACGATCATGGGATCGATCTTGCCCTCGGCAATGAGGCGGGTCAGGGTTTCGTCGATTTGCCATTCATAGGCCGACTCAGGCCCGGTGCATACATCGAAGAGGTCCTGCCCATCGAACATGTAAAGGACGGGGTATTTTCTGGAGCGATTTGCAGCGTCGTCATATCCGGGAGGGAGCCAGACCCGCAGCATCCTGGTGTTTCCGAAAATCTTGCTGTCGAAGCGAAAGATCTGCAGTTGGCCAGTCACTGTGTGTTTACAAGGAGCCTGCTGAGCGGTGATAGCGGATGTTGCCAGCAAAAGAACAACTTCCAGCACGAGCACTTTCATCTTCCAGTCCTCTTAAATCATGGTTATGCTATACGGCTGTGGACTGACGCACAAGGAGACCAGCACTGACTATGGCTTCACCTGTAACCGCTTCGCTTCTCTTTAGAAACACGATTGGTTCTGCTGAAAATGATTTTGTGATTGCCGAGTGGCAGGATGACGGTGGGCCTGCCGGCGTGAAGCGGCCCATCGCTCCTCTGCATCTGCATGAGCAGGATGACGAAGCCTGGTATGTGCTTGAGGGCACGCTTTTTGTTCAGCTTGGAGATACAGAAGTAGAGGCCAGAGCAGGGAGCGCGGTCTTCGCTTCGCATGGGACGCCGCATACCTACTGGAATCCGGGACCCGGACCGGCGCGGTATCTGCTGGTGATGACGTCAAATATTTATCGCCTGATCCAGGAGATTCATGCAACCACAGATCGCAGTCATGAGGGGATGCAGAGGTTGTTTGCAAAGTATGATTCGAAGCTTCTGTGAGATTCTTTTGCCGCTGATGATGCTGATTATTGATCAGTGTGAATCAGCGTCATCAGCGGTAAGGCTTTTGGTTGTGGCTTCGCTACGCTGCGTTCTCCGCGTTCCTGCGATGAAAAGATTTTGCTAGTTGCCAGTCGCTATCTTTCGAAGCTCATCATATCCAGGATGTGATTGCCGTCTTGCAGCAGGATCACGCGGTCACCGAAGATGATGCGTTCA
>QHVI01000005.1 GCA_003223515.1 Candidatus Angelobacter sp. Gp1-AA117 | reverse complement strand
TGGTTGGTGATCCCGCAAAGCCCTTCCCTATGAAGGGCTTTGCTATCTCTGGTAGCTTTGGCTAAAGGCTATGTCTAATGGTTGCCTTTGCGCCCTCTGCATTACTAATGTTCGAATTCTTCTCTGCTTGCACGAATTCTCCCGCGCAGCGAAGGATGGGTGCGGTCCATAGGGAGCAACACATCGCCAAATTCAATACACATCAACTACTTTTGTTATCTCTGCGTCCTCTGCCCTAAAAATAACTGGGTGCTTACGGTGGATACCTTAACCCGAAGCGCAATTTTCATGTTTTCTGGGTGGGACGTTAGTCCCATGTCCGACTGCGCCCTCTGCGGTGAAAGCCTTTGGTTGTGGCTCGCCACGCTGTGGTTAATCTCTGAAAGTCTGTCGGCTTGGTAGAATCATTCCTTCTACGATGTTCAAGAAAATTCTCATAGCCAATCGTGGCGAAATAGCCGTGCGCGTGATTCGCGCCTGCCGTGAACTGGGCGTCTCCTCCGTCGCTGTTTTCTCTGATGTGGATCGCGCCGCCCTCCACGTAAGCAAAGCCGACGAGGCTTATCCCATCGGCCCTGCCGCAGCCCGCGAGTCTTACTTGAACATGGAGAAGATCATCCAGACCGCCAGGCGTTGCGGCGCGGAGGCCATTCATCCGGGCTATGGCTTCCTGTCAGAGAACGCGAAGTTCGCCCGGGCCTGCGGTGATGCGGGAATCAAGTTCATCGGCCCGCCGCCTTCGGCCATGGAGTTGATGGGCTCCAAGACCCGCGCCCGGCAGGCCATGCAGGCCGCGCAGGTTCCTTTTGTTCCGGGCTCGTCCCGCGGACTCTCATTGCCCGAGGCTGAGGAGACGGCAGCCCGCATCGGTTATCCGGTGATGATCAAGGCCGCTGCCGGTGGCGGTGGCAAGGGCATGCGTCTGGTACGCACTGCCCCGGAGTTGAAATCAGCCTTTGAGACCGCCCAGAGCGAAGCCCAGCGCGCCTTCAATGACAGCGAGGTCTATCTCGAGAAGTACATCGAAAATCCCCGCCACATCGAGATCCAGGTGCTCGGCGATGAGCACGGCCATGTGGTGTATCTTGGCGAGCGCGAGTGCTCCGTTCAGCGGCGGCATCAGAAAGTCATTGAGGAAGCGCCTTCCGCCATCGTCGATGAAGACCTGCGCCGGCGCATGGGACAGGTAGCTGTCCAGGCCGCGCAGTCGGCTGGCTACACCAATGCCGGTACCGTCGAATTCCTGGTAGACGCCAACCGCAACTTCTACTTCCTGGAGATGAATACCCGCCTGCAGGTGGAGCATCCCGTCACCGAACTGGTCACCGGCTTCGATCTCGTCCATCTCCAGTTGCGCATTGCCTCCGGCGAAAAGCTGCCCTTCCGTCAGGAAGATGTCGCCATCCGCGGACATGCTATCGAATGCCGCATCTACGCCGAAGACCCCGAAAACAACTTCTTTCCCTCGCCCGGCAAAATTACCAGGCTGCTGCAGCCCGGCGGGCCGGGAATCCGCGAGGATAGCGGCGTCTACGAGGGCTGGACTGTGCCGCTCGACTACGATCCCATGCTCTCCAAGTTGGTGGCCTATGCTCCCGATCGTAAAGCCGCCATTGCCCGCATGCGGCGCGCCCTCGACGAATACTTCATTGGCGGCATCAAGACCAATCTCTCTCTCTTCCGGCGCATTCTGGAGCACCCGGATTTCATCGCCGCCCGCATTGATACGGGTTTCCTTGATCGCCTGCTGGTCTCAGGTTCTGCATCAGCGGCCCCTTCGTCCAACGGCCTCTCTGACATCGCCGCTCTCTCGGCCGCGCTCTTTGCCGCCACCGCTACTCCCGCGCAGAACGGACGCAACGGCGCCGGCACAGCCGCCGGAAAACACCACGGCAACGGCAGTTCCAACTGGAAGCGGACCGCCCGCGCCGAGGCTCTGCGCAGCCAATGATCTACGAGGTCACCATCGCGGGCAAGACCCACAAGGTAGAGCTGTCGAAGGGAGAATCAGGCTGGCGCTGCAAACTCGATGACCGCGAAGTCCCGCTGGACGTCACCTCCACCCGCGAAGGCGTCTTCTCGCTGCTGCTGGATGGCAAGTCTTACGAAGTCAAGCAGGAGAACACCGCCACCGAAAGCAATATTGTCGTAGGCCATGAGCGCTTCAGCGCCGTAGTCCGCGACCCAAGATCATTCCGCTCCCGCAGCCGTGCCGGAGCAGCAGGTGAAGGCGTAAAAAAGATCATCGCCCCCATGCCCGGAAAGATCGTCCGCATCCTGGCCCAGCAAGGCGCAGAAGTGGAAGCAGGGCAGGGAGTGCTGGTCGTAGAAGCCATGAAGATGCAGAACGAACTGAAAGCCCCCAAGAAAGGCATTCTCAAAAAACTAAACGCCACCGAAGGTACCCCGGTAGAAGCAGGCCAGGTGCTGGCTGAAATCGAATAAGTAGATAAAACAAAGATCCAATATGGATCGCAGCCGCCCTGGCCTGTGAGTTTCTTTCAGAAGCGTAAAGGAATGATTGCCGTAGAGACGGTGCTCAGCACCGTCTCTGAGACGAGCGGAAGCGCGGCTCACAGGTTTTCATTGCGGCCAAACTCACGGATTATTCAATCCGGTCTACCGGTGGCGCATCTCGGCTGCGCGGAAAAACTCATGCAAGGTCAATTGCTTGAACCGCCATGACCTGTTGCTTTCGCTTCTGTCTTCTCCAATTCTTTTTTCACCGCATCCCGCTCCCGTGGCACCTTCAGTTCCGTGAATATTTCCAGTGCCGCGTTCAATTTTTGCTTCTCTGTAATTTGGTCCCCCTGCTCCCGCGCCAGTAATCCCCAATTGCAGTAACAATAAGCTAAGCTTTCCTTGTTGCCCAGCTCCAGGCAAATCTCTTCTTTTTTGTTGAGGAGTGCCATGGCTTCGTCCAGCCGCCCCCAATCTTGGAAGATGATCGCCTGATTGCCATAGCTGATCTGTAGAGAGTCCTTATTGCCCAGTTCCAGGCAAAGCTCTTCTTTTTTCTTGTGAAGTGCCATGGCTTCGTCCAGCCGCCCCCAATCTTGGAGGATGATCGCCTGATTGCCATAGCTGATCTGTAAAGAGTCCTTATTGCCCAGTTCCAGGCAAAGCTCTTCCTCCTTTTTGTGAAGAGCCATGGCTTCCTCCAGCCGCCCCCAAGCTTTGAGGATGATCGCCTGATTGCCATAGCTGATCTGCAAAGAGTCTTTATTGCCCAGTTCCAGACAAATCTCTTCTTGTTTCTTGAGGAGAGCGAAGGCTTCATCCAGCCGCCCCCAGGCTCTGAGGGTGAGGGCCTGATTGCCATAAATGTGTTGCAGTTGGTCGTTGGCCTTACGGTCATCCCGCAGCCTCCAAAAGCTTTCCTCAGCTTGAAGAATGCGGAGCGCCACGTCCAATTCTCCGATTCGCTTTGCACATGAATGTCCCCAATACATCAGCCATGATGTCCGGGAGGGTTCATCTGAACTCCACAGGAATTCAGATGCGGGTATGATCTCCTGCAAGCATTCGCGGCATTCTTTCCAGCGGGTCTCCCAATCTTTAAAAAGGCGTTCTAGCGCCTGAGCATGCTTTGTCTGTAAATCAGCTAAAGATGCAGCCGCGGTGCGTCCCCTGTCACGAATCAGAGAGTGCAGTTGAAACCGCTGTCGCTCCTGGTCCAGCATGCGCATCAAGGACGCATGAACAAGATTGTCGCGGGCCTCTGCACCTGCTGTCTTATTGACTCCGGCAATTTCAATGGCCAGAGGCAGCCAGAACCCATCCGGGGCGCAGACGGATGCCGCTTCAAGAAGGCGGCGCGCAGGTTCACTCTGTGTTTCAATCGCCCGCTGTAAGAGGCCCGGAACATTCTGGATATCATTTTTGAGGTTGGCCAAAGCAAACCCGCGTGCTGCCTCACTGAGAGGGCCGAACTGGTTACTCAGAAGCTCTGTCCCCACGGTTATAGCGATGGGCAGTCGTTCTACACGATTGGCAAATTCAAGCAGCGCTTCGCGGTGTCGCTCCGTTGTGGCCGTACCCAGATATTTTTTGAAGACCTCTTCCGCCTCTTCAGGATTGAAGGCGTCTACATGCAGGACATCATCAGCATGTACTTTAGGCAGCCCCATGCGCCGGGATGTATACAGAATGGAAACCGGCGTTCCGGGTAAGATGCTTATAAACTCGCCGGCAGTTAGAGCCCCTGCCTCCAGCCAAACATCATCCAGAATGAGCAGCGCTTCCCGCTCTTTGAGCCAGGTCTTTATGGCTTGAAGTTTTTCTGAAGGAGATGCCTTCACTACTTCCTCTCCAACTTCTTTCTTGAGTTTGTCGGCCAGTTCTCCAATGATGGTGTCCAGGTTTCGCTGGCCACAGGTTTGGAACACTACGGCATCAAAGTCCCTTTGCGCCTCCAGGGCGAACATCAGTGCAATTGTAGATTTGCCTGATCCCGGTTCGCCGCTCAGCAGGCACATGCCCGGTTCGTTTATCAGCGTTGATCGAAGTTTCTCCAGATAAGGGCGGCGGCCGACGAACTCCTCAGGCCTGGAATCAGGCAGGTAAACTGGTGCTCGGGTGCGTCCTACGCGTCCTGCGGAGCGCCTTTCCTTGAGCCATTGAATTATTTCATTGATTGCCGTGTCGTGGTCCTTGCGGCCATCAATGTACTGGCGGGTACGCAGGAGTTCCGGAAGTTTGTAGTCGGCCAGAAGAACCAACCCTAACCGCAACCGCTTGTCGGCAATCTCCCGCGCCAGGGCTGAAGTCCATTCGAGTTCGGTAGCCGGTGAACTGGCGGCATGGGGCGACCAGAGCAGCAATACCACATCGGCGTCCCGCAGTCCCCGGTTGATCTCGCTGACCCAGTTCGTAGCGGCATCGATGCTGAGTTCGCACAGCCAAGGCTCGAACATCTCGGCCTTCAGATCTTCGGCCAAACGCTCGGCGAACGCACGATCAAGGGTGCTGTGGGAAAGGAATACCTTCATGAGATTTCTGCGGGCCAGGGGGAGCTATATGTTAAGTGAAAACCGGAAGAAAGTCAGTAGATTGCAGGGAATGGCCCCCAAAACTCCCCCCATTGCGCATTGCTATCTTTCAAATTCTTCGCGACCTGAAAAGAATTTGGCGCTTCTCCGTGACCTCCCTTTTCCTCAGGTATTTGCGGATGAGACTTTGCCGTCGGCGGAAGGTAAATATCGGATCACCTCCACAAAATTCTTATCGTTTTTCTCCGTGTCTCCGTGGTCAAGGTTTTGATTCTTATTGCCTCTGCTTACTCTGTTCCTCTGTGTTGCAAAGGTTTTGCCGTTTGATTGCGGCCTGCCGCGCTGCGGTAAAAGCCTTTTGTTCCACTTCTGAACCGGAACACAGAACCTCAACCGGAACAGCAGATGTGAAGCAGTGAAAAGACTTAACTCCATTTGTTCCGTGTTCCGGTTCATCTCAGCCAATTTGAAATGGAGGCTATAACCGTTTAACAAATGCAGAAGGTAAGGACGAGAGCATTTGTTAAAAAATGGCAGCAACTGCCGGGCAGCTACTTCTTGTCTGCCGTCTTGAGTATCTGCTCCGCGTAATAATTCTTGACGTCTGCCCCATCCCGTAGCGTCTCGTCATAGGCAGCACGCAGAATCTGCTCACGCTGGCCACGCAACTGGTTTCTGATCAACTGCTGTACGCCGGCATCGTTGAGGCTGCGCTGTCCGGCGGGTTCTTTTCCATTCAGTTTGATGATGCGGTAAGCGACTGTATTATGAGTACTGGGATTGACGATGGGAAGCGCATCAGTATATTGACCAGCCTTCAGTTTCATGACTGCATCACGGGCCGGGGGATCATCCCGAAGCTGTGATTCAGGAATAGGCTGCAGTTCACCGCCATTGCGGGAGGTGTTGAGGTCTTCTGAGTAGCGGTTCGCCAGCGTCGCGAAGTCCTCGCCACTATCCAGCCGATTGTGGACCATCTGGATCTTCTTACGCGCCTCTGCGTCATTCTGCGCTTTGCCCGGCATGGCCGGGGCCTGCGGAGGCAGCGGCTGGCCTGTCACCACGATCTGTGACATGTAATACAGTGGCTCGATCAGATTGAAGTCGGTTTTATGTTCGTTGTAGTAATTCTGAATGTCGGTGTCTGAAATGCTGATCTTGGAAGCAATTTCCTTGTTCAGCAGCTTATTCACCGTGATGGTGCGCCGCACATCCTGCCGGTAATCATCCTCAGTCAGCCCGGCATCTTTCAGCTTCTTATCGAACTCTTCTTTGGTGTAAGGGGTTTTGGCCTGGCGCATCTTGTCTTCAACTTCATCGTCGGTGGCCACCACGCCCAGCTTTTCCGCTTTTTGCAGATGAAGTTGCAATTCAATGATCTGCTGCAGGATATTCAGGCGCAGGGCCTCTTCTTCCGTCTGCGTGGGTTTTTGCGGAGAGCCGGCAATCTGGCTGTTGTAGCTCCTGTCGACTTCAGAGCGCAGCACTTTATAGCCATTTACCTTGGCCATTACATCTTTGTCTGATTCCTGGCGGTTGCATCCATTGCACCCGCTGACCAGCAGCGCCAGGGCCACGCTTGAGATGAGTAAACTGCGCCACCGCTCCAACACCTGGGTCAACAGTCCGCCTCCGTACCTTGAGTTGAATTCAGTTTGGCCTAAGATAATTGAATCATGTTGAATTAGCTACTTTTTTGCATCGGCTGTTGGCGTTTTCTCGCCCGCATCCGCCAGTGCGCGATCCAGAATGGCGCGCATCTGTTCTTCGGGCACTGCGCCGGAGAGCCGCTCGCCGTTTACGAACAGCGTGGGAGTTGAGTCCACACCCAACTTGTCGGCTTCAGCTATAGACGCACGCACCGAGCTCTCGTCAGATTTCTGGATGCATGCCTGCAGCTTCGCCGATTCCAGATGATGCTTCATGCCCTGATCGGCTGCGAGTTTGTCCAGGTTTATGAAGGCTTCTGCGCGATTGCTTCCCGCAATTGCTTTCTGATTCGCATGAACGTAGTCCGCAAACTCCCAGTATGCGTCGCCGTTCTGATCTCCCAGGCAGTTCGCATCCACGGCTGCATGCATCGCCCACGGATGGATTTCAATCAACGGATAGTCCTTATAAACGAACTTCACCCGGTCGCTGTATTGCTGCAGTACCCCCGGAAAGAGCGTGGTATGCATCCTGGAACAGAAAGGACACTGGAAATCATCGTAGTTGATGATTGTCACCTTGGCGTTCGGGTTCCCGCGTACCGGCCGTCCCTTTACGTCGATCTTTGACATGAAGTCCTGCGAGATATCAATCGTCTCCAGGTGAGCCAGGGTCTTGCGGTCTTTGGAGATCAGGAAATCGTGGGTAGAAGTGTGGTCGCCTCCCTTGAAGGTCACTACCAGCTTGTCGTAGCCACTCATCTCGCTGGCCACAGGTGCGCCAAGAGAGATGGCGATCTGCGGCGGCACGTTGTACCGGGAGCGGATTTCCGTCTGGACGCGGTGCGAGATTTCGGGAGTCAGTCCGGAGGGCGTGGAGGGGCTTTGCGCCTTGCAACCAGCCGCAATCATGATGAAAAATAGAAAAATAACGAACGAACCGGGGTTTCTTTTGAACAAGGGACCACCTTCTTTACAGATGCAATACTCCTGATTATCTCATGAAGATGGGCAGAAACTCCCCTAGGATAGAAGCTTTACCAGGGCAATCGCATTTGAAATTGGGCTGAACCACGATTGCCACTTACATATGGATCTGGCAGGCATGAAGTTTCTCGTAGGAGGGATTTCATGCCGAGCAAAGAAACGCTGGAGCAGTTTGGTTCTTGTTGGGAAGGGCTGGAGGATCCGCGCAACGGGAATGCCGCG